>DATEVI010000138.1:0-4521 GCA_035281865.1 Geobacteraceae bacterium
CATAGTGAAAAGACTGCCCGTTATATGCCTGGCTGCACTTTTTTTGACTGCGCATCCGGCTTATGCGGACAAGATACATCACACGATGGAGAGACATCTTGGACAACTTCTGCCGGCAAAGGCCGAGTGGGCCCTGGTGGTAATCGACATGGAAACCGGGGAAAACATCGCGTCCCTCGGAACGTCACTGAAAGAACCGCTCGTTCCCGCATCGCTCATGAAACTTATTACGACCGGTGCCGTTTTCAATCATGTGGAGCATGGAGGGTCTGTACGAAAAACGGTGACAATCGTCAAGAAAAAGACCCGCAAAGGCAAAGGAAGACGGAACCGGATTGTGAAGGAAGTAGTTGAAATTCGTGACACAAAGAAGATCTGCGCCATGCTGCGCGATATGAATGTGCACAGCCGGAACGTGACGGCGCAGAACCTGGCCGACTTCCTGGGAGAGCAGCGTTTCGGCCCTCCCGTGACACGCGTCAAGGGAAACCTGGCAATACGCAGGTTCCTCGACACCCTGGACCTGCCCGCAGATGAAGCGGTAATTGCGGACGGATGCGGCCTCACCAGAAAAAACAGGGTCACCGCACGTTACATGGCCAGGTATCTCCACGAGATTGCCAAAGAGCCGTGGTTCGAAAAGTTCCGGGAAACCCTTCCCCGACCCGGACTGGAAGGAACCGTCAAACGAATCGGCTACACCGACAAACGTTTCCGCGTCAAGACCGGTCATCTGGATGATGTCTTTGCCCTGGCCGGATATGGCGTCGATCCGTCCGGGCGGGATTTCTCGTTTGCCTTCATCGCCAATGTCAGAAAAGGAATGGCGTCCGACAGGAAACACAGCAGAGGCGAGCTTATGCGTCTGCTGGCTGAAGGTGCTCTGCAACAAAACAGTGTGGTCAGGCAGTAGGAGATTCCGGAGCCGTCCCCCTGCCAAACCTGGCCGGCCCGTCACACAATGCGGGGGCCCTTATCCGATTCTTCGGAAATAACGGATCTCAATTTTGTGAGCAGTTCGACCATATGCAAGGGCTTTGCGATAAAATTCAACCCTTCATCCAGAATGCCCTGTTTACCGATAATATCGCATGCATATCCACTCATGAACAGGACCTTGATGTCGGGCCTTATCCGCCTAATCTCGTCATAAACCTGTCTGCCGTTTTTTTTTGGCATTATGACATCGAGCAGCAGCACCTCAATGGAGTCTATATTTTCAGCAAACTTCCTGATTGCGTCCTCTCCGTCCTCAGCCTCGATTACGTTGTATCCGAATCTGGACAGCAGGTGTTTTCCCAACATTCTCACAGTGAAGTCATCTTCCGCAATGAGGACGGTTTCGTTGTTGCCTTCGACGGGCAAGGACAGTCCTCCGGATTCTCCGCTTTCTTCAAGCGGTTCAGTCAAAGGCAGATATGCCGTAATCAGTGTCCCCTTGCCAGGCTCGGAATCGACTTCGATAAAACCGTTGTGTTGCCTGACTATCCCATACACAATCGAAAGCCCGAGACCTGTGCCCTTGCCGACCTCCTTTGTGGTAAAGAAGGGATCGAAAATCCGGTCTCTTATATCGGCACCTATGCCCATTCCCGTGTCTGCGACTGTCACTCGGGCATATTTCACCGGCACAGCCGCCATATCAGACTTTGAGAAAGCACTGCCCGACTCGTCAATGCTCGTAGTGATGGTCAAAATGCCTCCATCGGGCATTGCATCCCGCGCGTTCGTAACAAGATTCATCAGCACTTGCTCTACGTGACCTTCGTCGGCCCTGACAAACAATTCTTCTCTGGACAGTTCAACCTTGAATTCAATGCTTTCATTTATGAACCTCAACAATAACTTGTTTATGTCAAGTATGGTGCTGTTAAGGTTCATTATTACCGGCTTTATCGGCTGTTTCCGGCTGAAGGTGAGAAGTCTCCGGGTAAGGCTTGCCGCCCTTTCAGCGGCATAAAGAATCTCGGTCACATAACCGCTGCAGTGATTTTCACCCTGCAAGTCGTCCTGCAGGAGAGCGCCGTATCCGGTTATTGCAGTTAACATATTGTTAAAATCGTGTGCCACCCCCCCTGCCAGTGTTCCGACAGCCTCCATTTTCTGCGCATGCAGAAGCTGCTCCGCCAACTGCGCCTTTTCCATGTCCCGCAACTTCAGTGACTCGGCCATCGTATTGAAAGCGGCGGCAAGCTTTCCAACTTCGTCGTTGGTTTCGACGGAAATTTCTTCAATGGAAGCCCCGGTTCCCAGGGCGTTGACATTTTCCTTTAGCCGTTTGAGCGGCATCGTTATGCTTTTTGTGACCAGATAGGTTGCAAACAGGGCCGAGACCAGAAAAACGGCAGTTATCAGAGCGCTGTCCAGCAGGATAGTCCGAAATGATTCATGCAGCTGTTTTTTCCCCAGTACCAGGCAGACGGACCCGATTGTCTCCTCACTGACTTGACCGGGGCTGTCGGTGAAAAATGAAGCCTCGGAACGGCTGTAATTCGTTAAGCTTCGGATCGGTGCCCAAAAATCAATTGTACGTTCGTGGAGCAGGAAAGCGGGAGTGCGGGACTTTAGAACCTGCTCCATCATTTTCTGCTCTGCCTCCGGATCCTGCCTTTTTGTTCGTCTTCCTTCCGCAGTCCCGCCCTTCCTTCGATTTACAAGCAGTTTTCCTTTATCGGTAAAAATTTTGACCGTAAGGACCTCTTCCTGGCGCATAACGGAATGCAACGAATCGAGAAGCAGTTCGTCGTTTTCCGCGAAAACACCGATTCTCGCGTTTTCGGCAAGCTGCCCGGCAAGGAGTTCTCCCTTGTTGATTAAAAGGTCGGTTCTCGATTTTTTCTGGTAGTGAATGAAAAAGCCGGTAAAGGAAAGAGAAATAATTACAATGGAAAATATGTGAGTAAGATAAATCTTCGAGGAAAGAGTCTCAAACAGGTTTGTGACCATTTTTTTCAGAAAGCGGGATGCTATCATACGATTACTTTGCCGTCCTCATATTCCTGACGGAGTCATCCGTTAAGCGTATGTCTATTTTCTCCGCGATTCTGTGATTAATCGTGAGAACTGCGTCGGTGGCATCGGTTTCGGGAAGTTCGGTGACGGGGGTTCCGGACAGTATTTTCCCGGCGACTTCCCCAACCTGTTTTCCGAGTTTGAAAGTGTTGATTTGAACCGACATGAAGGCGCCCATTTTCAAATACTTCTCGGAAAAGGTAAAAACAGGGATCCTGTTCTGCATTGAAAAGAGAATCAAATCTTCGACGATTTCCGGCGTAATCGCCGCACTGTCCGGTAACATCCAGTAAGCATCCACTTTTCCCTTCATTGTTCTCAACAGCCCGGGGAAGTCTTCCGGCCTATTCGCCCTCAGTGCCGTCAACTCTATCCCCGACCTTGAAGCGGCTCGGGAAGCCCTCTCAACCAGATGTCCCGAGTTTTTCTGACTATAGACAAGGCCGACCTTTTTCACTTGGGGCAAAACCTTGCGCATGAGTGACAGCTGTCTTTCCGGTGCTATGGTCATACGTATGCCCGTTATGTTCTTTTCACCATTGAGAGCGCTATCGGGCTGCAGAACCATCATATATACAATCGGTTTTTCCCTGATCTTCCTGATCTTCAGGAGGGCATCCATTCCTATCGCCAGGATCAGGTCAGGTTTTCTCCTGCGTACCTCCGCAACGAGGTCTTCGCCGTTCAATTCGGATATGACCAGTTCATCCACTCTGGCTTTACATACGGATTTGAAACCCTGCAAGGCTTCGGAATATGGCTTGGCCCTGCAATGCTGCACCGCCAGGACTTCCAATGCGTCCACTGCCGGCACCTTGATGAACAGTAATAAAACTGTTGTCAATAAAGCAAATCTATACATGTGAAGCCTGTTATGGACATAAAATTAAATTTCTGATAATTTGTGGACACTTTATTTGCTTTTTTTTATGAGCTATATTTGGGCGCCGAATACGGATAGACCATATTGAGAGATTTTAATTATGCACAAAATATATTTAAAAACAACCTGCTTCTTTGTCTCACTCGCTCTTTTATGCAGCCAACCGGTTTTTGCCCAGCCGGAAAAGGATATGGACATCCTGGAGATGTACTACGACAAGGATGACATACTGGTGACCCCCACCCGTTATCCGAAATCTATCTCACGAATTGCGGAGAACGTATCCGTGATAACCGCTGAGTACATAAAGGCCATAAATGCCCATACGCTGACCGATGTACTGAACAACATTCCCGGTGTCCAGGTGGTGGTCAGGGGTGGGCCGGGAAGCCTGTCGGATGTATTAATCCAGGGATCCGCGGGAAGGCATGTTCTGGTAATGATCGACGGGGTAAGCCAGAACAGCCTCTCCGAAGGTGCAGCCGACATCGGCGCCATCCGGGTGCAAAATATCGAGCGGATAGAAATCGTCAAGGGACCGGCTTCGTCCGTCTGGGGATCTTCCCTGGGGGGCGTGATCAACGTTATCACCAAATCCCCGGACGACAGCCGCAACTTCGGGGGGA
>DATEVI010000139.1:0-5993 GCA_035281865.1 Geobacteraceae bacterium
AGGATGGATCTCTGATTCTCCTGTAAATAAAATGTTATTATAGAGTATATCAGGAAAATGCGATGCTGAATGTCGGAGTTTTTACTTGAAAGGGGAAAATTCCGATTAATTTTAGCAAGGTAGACGGGTTTGGTAAGTAAAATTCCCCTTGACAAAAAAAAGTGCCTGTGATGAAATTCAACGACATTAAAATTTCGGTAATGCTTCCATTTCGTCTCCGCCTCGTTCATTTTCAAATGAAGTTTTAGGATGCTGTTGATAGCCCTTTAGAATGGTGTAAACTTGGTTATCTTCAATAAAATCTTTTCCCACAAACGTGACCAAAACTCGATTGATAGATTGAAAACGAAAAGGCTACTTTCCATGACGAAACCAGCCAGTAGCGAAGCGTATAGATGGGAAAAAACACCTTGACAAATATTGGGACTTATGATGAAATCCCGCGCGGCCGAAAAGTAGTGAAGCATACGCCTCTTAAAGGCATACCACAGGTAGTTAATCAAGCAGAGTACCCCAAACCTCATATCCATCAAGGGTGATGGACGCAGATGGAATGCCTGCAACCCATTGTGCTCAAACAGAATTTTGTGAGGCATAATTGGGTCCGGGCTTTATGTGTGTGTACTCCGGGACTTGCGGAATGGTGTGGTTGCAATTTGGCTTCGGCTAGTTCAGTTGCAGCTTATGTAGGAGGAATAACAACGCCAAATTGATTTTGGCAAAATAACGAAAGGAGAGGTTATTCACTATGCAATCAGGATCAACGTGTCAGTTAACAGGGGAATGCAGAATTCCGGATCGTGCAACATTGCCAGGTACTCTTTATCGGGAACTGGAAGAGTTTATTGACAATCTTCCCACGAAGGAAGGTCACTTGGTAACCGCTCTGCACAAAGCTCAGAGCCTGTTTGGTTACCTTCCCAAGGAAGTTCAGCAGTTTGTTGCTGACTACATGGGCGTGTCTCTGGCAAAGGTTTATGGTGTTGTAAGTTTCTATACCTTCTTTACCATGGTTCCGAAAGGGAAGTATCCCATTTCAATTTGTATGGGAACTGCCTGCTTTGTTGTCGGCGCCGAAAAAGTTGTTCATGCCTTCAAGGAAGCGCTTGGTGTTGAAATTGGCGAGGTTACTCAGGACGGCAAATTCTCCATCGACGTTCTGCGTTGCGTAGGCGCCTGTGCATTGGCTCCGATTCTTACTGTCGGTGAGAAAGTATACGCCCACGTAAAACCTGACCAGGTTAAAGACATTATTGCAGAATACTAATATAGACCCGAAGGAGTTATATCATGTCAAAAATTACATCAATTGCTGATCTGAAGAAATTTCAGGATGAATTCAAGGCAAAGCAGGCTGCAACAGCAAAGGACAAGATCGTAGTGAACGTTTCCCTTGCTACCTGCAGTATCGCCTCCGGTGGAAAGACCGTAATGGAAGCCATGAAAGACGAGGCGGCCAAGCAGGGAATAAACAATGTTGAATTCATGCAGTCAGGCTGTATGACCTACTGCCATTCAGAGCCGACCGTGGAAGTTACCCTGCCCGGCAAAGATGCCGTCTGTTTCGGCAAGCTGGATGAAGCAGGCGCAAGGCTGCTTGTTCAGAAATATCTGAAAAGTGGTGAAGAGGTTGGCGTCGTTATTCCCGTAAACTATACCAGGGTAGTATTATAAAAAGGGGAGGAGTTCAATAATGGATTCAAAAAAACAGCTTAGAATTGCCACCAGAAACTGCGGCTTTATCGATCCCGAAAATATAGAGGATTATTTTGGAGTTCGCGGCTATGAGGCGCTGGCCAATGCAGTAACTGCAAGTACACCTGCAGCGATTATAGATGAAATGAAGAAATCAGGCATAAGAGGGCGCGGGGGTGGCGGTTTCCCCACCGGTACGAAGTGGAGCTTTGCCGCCGCGAACCAGGCCGATCAGAAGTATGTTGTATGTAACGCTGACGAAGGTGACCCCGGCGCATTCATGGACAGGGCTGTCCTTGAAGGCGACCCCCACTCGGTAGTAGAAGCGATGGCGATCTGTGGTTATGCCATCGGTGCCAGCATCGGCGTTGTTTACATCCGTGCGGAATATCCCCTCGCCATCAAGCGTTTGAAAAAAGCAATCGAAGATGCCCATACTTACGGCGTGCTTGGTAACAACATCTTCGGTACGTCCTTTTCTTTCGACATCGAATTGAAGTACGGCGCAGGCGCGTTTGTCTGCGGTGAAGAAACAGCTCTCATCAGGTCCATGGAAGGCAGCCGCGGCGAGCCCTATACCAAGCCTCCCTTTCCTGCCAACTCCGGCTACTGGCAGAAACCGACCATCGTGAACAACGTTGAAACATTTGCCAACATCCCGGCTCTTCTGGTTAAAGGCGCTGATTGGTTTTCCTCAATCGGTACCGAGAAATCCAGGGGAACCAAAGTGTTCGCCCTTGCCGGCAAAATCAAGAACGTTGGTCTCATCGAAGTTCCCATGGGCATCACCCTTGGTGAAGTTATCTTCGACATCGGTGGCGGCTGCCCCGGCGGCAAGAAGTTCAAGGCCGTACAGACCGGTGGTCCATCCGGTGGAGCCCTTACCTTCAACGACGTTGATGTGCCGATCGATTACGACAACCTCCTTGCCAAAAACTCGATGATGGGCTCCGGTGGTATGATCGTCATGGACGAGGACGACTGCATGGTTGCCATCGCCAAGTTCTTTCTCGACTTCACCATGGACGAAACCTGCGGTAAATGTACCCCCTGCCGTATCGGCTCGAAGCGTCTCTATGAAATCCTTGAGAGGATTACCCTCGGCCAAGGTGTTGAAGCCGATATTGAAAAACTGAAAATGCTTGCCGCTGCCATCAAGGATACGGCGCTCTGCGGTCTTGGGCAGACCATGCCCAACCCTGTTTTGTCAACGATCAGGACTTTTGAAGATGAGTTCATGGCCCATGTTACGGACAAGAAATGCCCGGCCGGCGTATGTACCGAACTCCTCGAGATCGTCATTATCCCGGAAAAATGCGTCGGTTGTACCCTTTGCGCACGCATTTGCCCGGTCAACTGCATTTCCGGCAAAGTGAAGGAAAAACACGTGATTGATCAGGCTGTATGTATCAAGTGCGGTGCCTGTATTCCGAAGTGCAAATTCGACGCAATTGTAAAGCAATAGTGAAAGGAGCACACACAAATGTCTATGTTGAATATTACCATTGATGGTAAACAAACAGAAGTGCCGCAGGGGAGCATGATCCTCGATGCCGCGAAAAAACTGAACATCGATGTTCCTACCCTCTGTTTCTTGAAAATGGATGAATTGGCAATCAATAACATGGCAGCCTCCTGTCGTATCTGTGTTGTTGAAGTTGAAGGCAGAAAGAATCTTGCCCCCGCCTGTGCTACACCCATAACCGATGGCATGGTTGTCAAAACCAATACCATGCGCGTTCTGAATGCACGGAAAACGGTGCTTGAACTTTTCCTTTCCGACCATCCGAAGGATTGTCTCGTTTGCATGAAATCAGGTGAATGCGAGTTGCAGGACCTGGCGGAAAAATTTGGGATGCGTGAAGTGACTTATCAGGGTGTCATGTCCACTTACAGGAAAGACATCTCCAATTCTATCATCCGCGACATGGATAAATGTATTATGTGTCGCCGTTGTGAAACCATGTGTAATGACGTGCAGACCTGCGGCGTTCTCTCCGGAGTCAACAGGGGTTTCAATGCCGTTGTCGCTCCCGCTTTCGAAATGAATCTGGAAGACTCCGTCTGTACAAACTGTGGTCAGTGTACCGCGGTCTGTCCGGTTGGTGCTCTGGTCGAAAATGATCATTCCTGGGATGTAGTAAATTATCTTGCTGACCCTGACAAGGTTGTTATTGTTCAGGCAGCTCCTGCCGTACGTGCCGCACTGGGCGAGGACCTCGGTGTTGAGCCGGGCGTTTCCGTTACCGGTAAAATGGCCGCTGCACTGAGAAGACTCGGTTTCAAATACGTGTTCGACACGGACTTTGCCGCCGACCTTACCATTATGGAAGAAGGGTCTGAATTTCTTGACAGGCTTACCCGTTATCTGGACGGTGACAAGTCGGTGAAATTGCCGATTCTCACATCCTGTTGTCCGGGTTGGGTCAAGTTCTTCGAGCATCAGTTCCCCGACCTCCTTGATATTCCGTCTACCGCAAAGTCACCGCAGCAGATGTTCGGTGCCATTGCCAAGACGTACTTTGCGGACATGCTCGGCATCCCCAGGGAGAAAATGGTAGTAGTTTCCATCATGCCCTGTCTTGCCAAGAAATACGAATGCGCAAGGCCGGAATTTGCCGTGAATGGTAATCCTGATGTGGATGTCGTTCTATCCACAAGGGAACTCGCACGTCTCATCAAGAGAATGAACATCGACTTCGCAAATCTTCCGGATGAAGACTTCGATGCTCCTCTCGGTGAGTCCAGTGGTGCTGCCCCGATCTTCGGTGCAACCGGTGGTGTTATCGAAGCTGCTCTCAGGACTGCGTATGAGTTGGCTACCGGCGAAACACTGGAAAATGTCAACTTCGAATCAGTCCGTGGTATGGAAGGTGTAAGGTCCGCCAAGATTCAGGTTGGTCCGCACACCCTCAATATCGGAATCGCCCATGAGTTGGGCAACGCAAGGAAGCTTCTTGAAAAAGTTCAATCCGGCGAGTCCGAATTCCACGCCATCGAAGTTATGGCATGCCCGGGCGGATGCATCGGCGGCGGTGGTCAGCCATATCACCATGGTGATGTGGAACTCCTCAAGAAGAGAACCCAGGTTCTCTACAAAGAGGACGCAGGCAAGAAGATCAGGAAGTCACATGAGAATCCGTACATCATTGAGCTTTATGAGAAGTACCTTGGCAAGCCGCTGAGCGAAAAATCTCATCACCTGCTCCATACTCATTACTTCAAGAGAGAGAAACTGTAAGATCTGTTTTAGAACTCTCGAATTTCTGTTGTGTTATTCGGCCGGATGCAAAAACATCCGGCCGTTCTCTTTTCTACGTCGTGAGGATGACTGGGGCAAGGCATTGTGGCCCGGCATGAACTCGGAAGGTGAAGCCATCTTTCCGAAAGTTGAAGGCAAGTATTTGTCAATCCTCAATATATCTGCATAATCTACTCCTTGTCTGTAATGTCTTCTCTATGGTATCATTTCAAAAATTGATTACTTGACTCAGATCAAGTCGAATAGTTCTAAGTCCTGTATTATGACTGATGAAGCACGGAATATTGCGATTAAAATTATTCTGGATGACCGGCAGGCAGACTTACAGGAAAGGAGTTTGAATGAAAAAACATGAAATTATAGATTGGTTAAGGACGAAAGATGAAGCAGTCCTTGAACAACTTTGGCAGATGGCGGATGGTGTACGACGTCAAAACGTAGGCGAAGATGTCCACTTGCGCGGACTTATCGAGCTTTCCAATATTTGCGCCAGGGATTGCGCCTATTGTGGCATCCGTGCGGGCAATACGGAATTGGAACGATACCGGATGCCCGAGGAAGAAATCCTGGAATGCGCCCACGAGGCCGTCAGTTTCGGATACGGGACGGTTGTGCTTCAATCGGGTGAGGACCACGGCATAGACAACGATTGGATTTCTAATCTTATCAGACGTATAAAAAAGGAAACAGACCTGGCTGTCACTCTCAGCCTGGGTGAAAGGACCGACGAGGAGTACAAGGAGTGGAAAGAGGCCGGTGCCGACAGATATCTGCTTCGCTTCGAAACTTCCAATCGACAATTGTACGACAGGATCCACCCTCCTCTGCCGGGTAAGCATTCAGACCGTATATCAATACTCCGCAGGCTTCGCGAATTGGGGTATGAAATCGGCAGCGGTGTGATGATAGGAATCCCCGGCCAGACCTATGACGATCTGGCCAATGATATTGAAATATTCCGCACCCTGAACCTTGATATGATAGGTGTCGGTCCATATATTCCACATCATGATACGCCGCTCGGACAAAACGAAAA
>DATEVI010000140.1:0-5818 GCA_035281865.1 Geobacteraceae bacterium
TGGAGTCCCACTACCAGTTTCAGGGAGTTAGCGTCACCCAATGCAACTTTCTGGGTAAGTCTGATTTGCGGTACGCGCGGATTGTTGGGGTTACCGAAAGCGGCGCCGGAACGGAAGTCCACGGTGGAAGCGACCATAGGTCCAAAGATGTCATAGGCCTGACCGAACAGAACACCGGTCTTAGCCCAATCGATGGAGCCCCATGCTTGACGCATTCTAAACTGAGGGCTTTCGGCAGCACTTGCAGGGTCACCATAGAAATCTGCCTCGATAAGGGCGCCGGTCTTGGCGCCGAGGAACGTGGGACCTGCAACCTTAAACCATAGGCGCGACTGGCGAGCGGTAAAGATGGATTGCTCCTGATTACCTGCGGTAGAGCCGGCTTTGGGAACCACACCATTACCAGGTGCAAGGGATCCGCTCTGGCCCAGGTTGACGGAGTTGTAAGCGTAATCAAGCTTTACAAAACCGCCGATGGAAAGATTGAATTTGCTGGTGGCGGGAGATCCCATCTTTCCGTAGATACCAGGTGCCACCTCACATGATGGCATGTAGTCACAATTGTAGGGCGCGGGGGTGACCTGCGGCACTTCCTGTGCCATTACCGGCGCTGCCGCAAGAGTAGCGGCAACAGCCAAACCTAAGACCTTCTTCTTCATTGTGTTTCCTCCTTCTTGCATAATAGAGTTGCTGTCACGAGGACAGTCTCCCAAAAAATGGCATTTCATGATGAGCACAGATTCGCGGTAGATACAACTCCTTGCTCAAGGGAGTATTCAAGAGGTCTGTTCAATACTTCTACTCAACGGCAACCAGGTCGGACACCTGAACTCCGCTTCCTTCCTTGACGACGCCATAGGCCCCGTTTGTGCCCACGAAACCGCTCACCTGTACGGTTCCGATCATCTTGCCGGGAGCGAAGCCGAGTCCCTGCACGGCCTTCCCGCCTCGGTAGACCTTCATCATCTGTCCGAGCCGGATGTCGGCTTCCTTGCCGGCATTTATATAAATGCGGTCGCCTTCTACGCTCACAACCTTGCCATACCAGGGGAGCAACGCTATAACTTCTTTTGTCTGTTCCGTCAAATTCGCCAAAGTCGCGGAAACGGCGGCGCTCTTTGCCGCGGGATCATTTTCGGAAAAATTCGGAAGAGAGGATTCCAGCGTTCGCACCAGCCCTCCGCCCAAACACTCATACAATTCAGCCTTCAGTGCTTTTCCAGGCGCGATTCCGTCGGGAGCGTTAAGGAAAATCACGAGGTTGGCGCCGTAGTCTTCCTGAAGACGCAGAGCAAAAGTGCCGCGTTCAGTCTGGGTCGCCAACGCGGCATAACGTCCCAGCAAAACCACTTGGGACTGGTCGAGCAGAATCGCGGAGCCGGTCTTTTTCAACATCTCGCTGAATGGCATCAGCAGCGCGTTTTTGCCGATCTCCAGCACGGCCACCCGGTTCCTGACAACGGGAGAAACGGGTGCAACGGGAGCAACTGATGGTGCCGCCACCACTCTGGGTTGGCTTGTCTGTGGCGCCGGACTTCCGACCACTCCGCCCTTCACAGCCTCATAGCCCTGTTTGACCAACTCGCTACCGCGGGGCACCCCGCTTTCCACATAACTTTTCGGAACCCATATCGTGGGAGGGGCATTCGGAGACATGGTGTAGCCGGGATTCTCTATTTCGACATAGCACTCTTCGGTCGGCTTTGTTGCCGCGCAACCGGCGAGAAGAAAAAATGAAATTAAAGAGAGGAAAACTGCGATCCGCACTGGGGACTCCTTTCGCGGTAACAACTGTTGGTTCAACACTGAAGAGGTATTGCGTTAATACATTGCCGACCAGCATCCATGCAGCCGGCGTTAAAGATAAATCCTTGAAACAGAATTTTCCAGCACCTGTTTCAAAACCCCGTGCACAATAAATAAGTTTAAAAAGTAAATCAACAAAAAAATATTTCTTGTCGAAACATGCTAATGAGTGTCTTATTTCGGAACAGGCGTCTTCCGACAAAATTTAAATAGCGAACAGAGAAAGAATTTTTTGTGGATCGGGCTTTAGAAAGTGCTTCTATTGGCCACATGATGGGAAATAGGGTGAAAAGACCGGCCGGCCGGAGTCCTAAAGGACATTGCAGATTTGGTCACTATACTGGAAGCAGACACAAAGCCCCCCATGAAAACAGATCTCAGGGGATATTATTTGGTGCCGGCCACTTCCTCGTCCCTCACTAAACATGATTAATTATGCACAAGTTGCTGGTCATCCGAACAAAAGTACATTGGCAGGGTTATCTCGTCAAAACTTCAAGGACCGTAACCTCGGAACCGTCCTTCGAGCGGAACCTGTGTTCAAGGGAGGTGTCGAAATATATGCTGTCGCCTTCTTCAAGGGTAATCTGTTCGTTTTCCAGCTGCAGTTCAAAAGTTCCTCTTATCACGAAAAGAAAAGATTCACCATCATGGCTATAGGTATTGTTGTCCTGAATCTTGTCGGACAAGGTAATAAGGAAAGGCTCCATCTTCTTATTCTGCATTCTGAAGGCGAAGGACTCATAAAAGTACCCATGCTTCGTACCTGCACGGGAGATAACCCTGGGCACCGTCTTTCTCTCATCCTTCCGAATTACCTCAAACTTCGGCTCTTCGTCGTTCTCCGTAAAAAACGAGCTCATTTTAACGTCGAAAAACTTGGCAAGCTTGGAAAGTGTCGCGATGGGGGGTGATACGTTGTTGTTCTCGATCTGGGAAATGAGGGCGGGCGAAAAACCGATCTCCTTGGCAACCGTCTGCAGGGTCAATTTCTTGGCCTGACGGAGTTTTTTCAGTTTTGTTCCAATATTGTACTCAATCATTTTCTACTCCGGTGAAAGCGTTATAAAACCAGGATATACTCCCAGGCCATCAAGATTATTCAATATTTTTTCAATTGTCAATAAAACTATTTTATCCGTTCTAAACTCAACAACATGATTCGACACCTGAATGGAACAGGCGAGAAAGGAACAAGCCGACAAAACAGCACACCAGAATATGCTTCGTCAAACCTTCAAAGAGAGTTATCGCAGTCGGCTTCCGGCAGGGAACCCGTCCACGAAAACTCGGTACCCGTCAGATTTACGAAGATATCAGGGCGTAACTACGAGGCTCCGGAGGTGCGCCTGCTGCATATCGTCAAAAGCAGTATGACGCATAGGCAAGCAGCGATCAACAGAGGGCACAATGCACAGATGGTGCCTAATTCTACTTTGTAAAATTGCCAAGCGTGAGAATTTCAAGGGTGTGCATGACCTTTGTTCCGATGCCCTTTTGCTGCAGACCGTCGCGGATCTGAATCATGCATCCCGGACAGCCTGTAACGACGATATCCGCACCGCTCCTGCGAATTGAATCGCATTTTGGAGCATTGATGGCCATGGAAGTATCGTAATGATATGCGTTGAAGGTTCCTCCCAGACCGCAACAGGAGGCAGCATGTTCCATTTCGACAAATTCCGCCTGGGGCAGGGACCTGAGGAGTTGCCGAGGCTCTCTGGTTATTTTCCTCCGGCGCAGATGGCAGGGATCGTGGTAGGTAATCACGTTCTTCCGAGAGGTCGTGACTTCTTCCGGCTTGAACCCGAGTTGCTGCAACAGCACGGCGGCATCAACTATTTTCATGGCCATTGCACGGCAGCGTTCAGACATTTCCGGGTTCATTTTCCCGAGAATAGACGGATAAAGTTCCTGCAGCGCGGAACCGCAGGAGGCGCAGGCCGTCATGATGTAGTCCGGCCGGTATTTTTCAAATGTCGCAAGGTTCATTTCAGCCAGATGGGAAAGGGTTCCTACATCACCGCCGGACATTGCCGGAAATCCGCAGCATTCCTGTCCCTTGGGAATAATTACGGTACATCCGAGGTTGCGCAGAAGGCTCAGCGCCGCCTCCCCTATTTCCGGATATACGAAATTAGTCATGCAGCCGACAAAATAGAGAATTCTCGGCTTGCCCGCATCTCCCGGGATAACCTCGGGGTGCCGGTCTAAGAACGGTTTTGAGGCGATTTTGGGGAAGTGACGGTTCCTGGCGATGAAAGGAAGGGGAAAGCGAAGCCGCAACCCGGATGTCCCGGGAACCCCGCGGAAAAATAACGGATTCAGCAGTGCGGCAACAAATGCGCCCGCACTCATGATCCTGCGATTTTTCAGGACAAGGCTCACTACCTTGTGAAAGGAGGTGAGCCCTCTTTTTTGAGCGAGCGCCTGGCGCGCAGCTATGACAATCTGATCGGTCGGCACATCATTGGGGCACTTCTCCACGCAGGAGCCGCACAACAGGCATCTGGACATGTCGGCATATGTCCGGTCATCCAGTTCGATTTCGCCTGTAAGAACCGCCCCGGCCAGGGCAACCTTACCCCTGGCAACCGCAGGTTCCCGACGGAGTTCTTCAAAAACCGGGCAATGAGCCCGACAAACCCCGCACTTCACGCATTTCTTAATTTCTTTTTCAACTCTTTGAAGTAGATTCATTGTTTCCTTGCCCGGGCCTGCCAACGAATGTGCATTAAACCCCTGTATTGCACCCTCCCCCAGCCCCTCCCATCGAAGGGAGGGGGGCCTTAAATCCCCTCTCCCCCGGTGGGAGAGGGCTAGGGAGAGAGGGAATGGGGTGATCGCAAAAATCCAACCTTGATACTTCTAAATTAACACCTGACTGCTGCCTCCCCGCGCCTCATTCCGGGAAAATCTTCCCAGGATTAAGAATATTGTTCGGGTCGAAAGCCTGCTTCACTGCCTTCATTATCGCAATCTGGGCGGGTGTCAATTCCATGGTTATGTACGGCGCCTTGCTGAGCCCGACGCCATGCTCGCCGGACATGCTGCCGCCCAGTTCCAGAGTCGCCTCCACCAGTTCCCGTACCGCCATTTCCGCCCTTTCGGCTTCACCGGGGATGTCCTTGTCGATCATGATATTCACATGAATATTCCCGTCGCCGGCGTGACCGAAATTGACGATCGGTACGCAATACTTATTGTGAATGGCATCGATCCTGCGGATTATCTCCGGTACCCTGCTGCGCGGCACGACTATGTCTTCGTTGATTTTGTGCGGGTTCACCCTTCGCAACGAAGGAGAAACCTTTCGCCGGGTCTCCCACAACTCTTCAGCCTCGCCATCGTCTTTCGCCGCCCTGAAGGAGAGAAGACCGAGCGGCTGTATGATCTGGTGGATACTCAGCGCCTGCTTGTCTACCAGATCCCGGTCCCCGTCGACCTCGATGATGAGCACCGCTCCGGCATTTTCCGGAATGGCGGAGGACGAATGATCGGCAACACATCGTATGGCGGTACTGTCCATGAATTCCAGCGTTGAGGGAATGATCTTGCCCCGGATAATGGCCGACACCGCCCGGGCCGCGTCGTCAATGGAAGAGAACACCGCCAGCATGGTTTTTTTTGTTTCAGGGAGAGGAAGGAGCTTCAGATTAATTGACGTGATGACTCCCAGGGTACCCTCACTGCCACAGATCAACCGGGTCAGGTCATATCCCACGACCCCTTTCATGGTTTCGCCACCGGTTCTTATGATGTCCCCGTTCGGTAGAACCACTTCGAGCCCCAGCACGTATTCTCTGGTAACACCGTACTTCACTGCACGCGGGCCACCGGCACACTCGGCCACATTGCCGCCAAGTGTCGAAAACCTCAGTGAGGCCGGATCCGGCGGATAGAAGAGACCGAGTTTTTCAACTGCCTGCTGCAACTGAAACGTCACCACTCCCGGCTCGACAACGGCAATCAGGTTCTCTGTGTCGATCTTCAGTATCCTGTTCATCCTCGT
>DATEVI010000141.1:0-2455 GCA_035281865.1 Geobacteraceae bacterium
GGTACGATCAGTCCGTCGGGGGTATCCACGGCAAAGCCGATATTATAATATTTTTTCTGGATGATCGTTCCACCTTCCTCGTCGACCGAGGCGTTGAGCATCGGATGCTCCATCAGGGCGTGCTGAACGGCCTTGACGATAAAGGGAAAATAGGTGAGATGAACCCCCCGCCTGGCACCCTCGGCATCCTCCCGCTTACGAACTTTCCAGAGTTCGGTTACATCTACCTCTTCCATGCCGGTTACACATACGGTCATCTGGTGTGACTTCAGCAAGTGCCTGGCAATCGTGAGTCGAACGCCGCGGATGGGTATCCGTTCCACGGCTCCATATTCATCGGTTTCGGCCTCCTCTTTTTCCTGAGTGCCGAGCAGATCCTCCCTTGTTATACTGCCGCGGGGACCGGTTCCCTTGATCCCCTCCAGGCGTATGCCTTTTTCCCGTGCCAGCGCCCTGACTGCCGGCGTCGCAAGCACTGCCTCCTTCTCCTCTTCCTCCTCTTCGGGAAGAACCCCGACAACGGAAACAGACCGGGGTTTCTCCTCGACTTTCTCCCGGCCTCTCTTCTCGACTTTCTCCTCGACAACCTCTCCTTCTTCGACAATGCTCATGAGAGATTCGCCTGCTGCCACTATCTCACCTTCTCCCTTGAGAATTTTGAGAACTCGCCCCTTCCTGGGGGACGGGACCTCGACCACGGCCTTGTCGGTCTCGACTTCCACGACGGACTGGTGCTCGGCAACGGAATCCCCCTCATTCACCAGCCATTTCCTGATTTCGGCCTCGGCCATCCCTTCACCAAGGTCCGGAAGTTTAAATTCGTAAGGCATCGTTCAGTACCTCAATACCTCGTCGATTGCTTTCCTGATCCGGTCTATTCCAGGCAGAAAGTGATCGACAAGTTTCGCAAGGGGGACATGAACGTCATGACCGGCAACCCTGACCACAGGCCCCCGCAGATAAAGGATAGCCTCCTCAGCAATTGTCGCGGCCAGTTCAGCCCCGAAACCGCAGGTCTTCGGCGCTTCGTGGACTATTACCGCTCGACCCGTCTTTCGTACCGATTCAAGCACGGTTTCCTCATCGAAGGGGGAGAGCGTCATCAGATCGATTAAATCCGCACTGTAAGGCTCGACCGCCTTTTTGACACGGTCCAGCATGCTTCCCCAGGCAATCACCGTCACATCCGTTCCTTCCTTAACCATGCGCGCCTTGCCGAGGGGAACTGTATACTCGCCTTCCGGCACCTCTTCGCGGAGCATGCGGTACAGCCTGGTCGGCTCAAGAAACACCACCGGGTCCGGGTCCCTTATGGCGGATACAAGCAGGCCCTTGGCGTTATAGGGGCCGGAAGGCACCACGACCTTGATTCCGGGCATGTGACAGAAAAAGGCCTCGGAGCTTTCCTCATGGAGCTCAGGGGCCTTGATTCCCGACCCGTATGGGGTCCTGATGACAAGGGGACAGGTAAACCTTCCGCGGGAACGGTTGCGCATTCGGGCTGCATGGGAGTATATCTGGTCAACGGCCGGGTAGATAAAACCCATGAACTGGATCTCCGCCACCGGCCGAAGCCCGTACAGAGCCATTCCGATCGCCGTTCCCACTATCCCGGATTCGGCAAGGGGTGTATCGATTACCCTCTCGGGGCCGTAGGCGTCAAGCAGTCCGTCGGTGACGCGGAATACGCCGCCATCCGCGCCGACATCCTCACCGAGGATGAGAACCCGGTCATCCCTGGCCATCTCTTCCTTCAGGGCGAGGTTTATGGACTGCACCATGTTAAGTGTCGGCATCGGTCTCCGCCTTCATATTATTGATCTGTCTTGGCGAAAGCTTCTCGCAGGTACTAATGAACATCTCCTCCGTACGAGGAGGTTTTACGGCCTCCGCCTGGCGAACGGCTCCGTCGACAATCTCACGGGACTTTTCTTCGACTTCCTGAAGATAGCCGTCGGAGATCAGGCCACGTTTTTCCATGTACAGTCTGAGCCGGAGAATCGGGTCTTTTTTCTTCCAATGCTCCACTTCTTCCGGGCTTCGGTAGCGGCCTGCGTCGTCCGCCGTGGTATGATCCGCCAACCGGTAGGTATGGCACTCGATGAAAGTCGGGCCGCCGCCGTTCCTTGCCTTTTCCAGCGCTTGCCGGGTGGCGCGGTAAACGGCGAAGACATCGTTGCCGTCCACCTGAATTCCTTCAAAGCCGTAAGCAACAGCTTTCTGGGCAAGTGTTGCGGCCGCCGTCTGCCTCTGTCTGGGCACGGAGATGGCCCATTGGTTGTTCTGGCAGATAAACACTACCGGCGGCTTGAACACCCCGGCAATATTGAAACCTTCGTGAAAATCACCCTTGGAAGTGCCCCCGTCACCGAAATAGGCTACCACCGCAACCCTGTCGCGCCGGTAGGCCGCGGCCATGGCGGCCCCGGCGGCATGGGGAATATGGGTGCCGACC
>DATEVI010000142.1:0-9101 GCA_035281865.1 Geobacteraceae bacterium
CCGCGGCCGTGACGCAAGCTGCCGCGATTCCCGCGCAAAGCGGGGCGCAGAGCGCCGCGCGCGTCGTCAAGAACGTCGCCCTGTTCCTGGCGGCGCCTTTCGTCGGGCTCGCCTACATCCTTGCCTTTCCCATCGTCGGACTAGGCATGCTTGCGTGGATGGCGATCCAGGCGCAAAAGAAGAAATCCGAAGAGGCGGCGAAGCTGCAGCTGGCGGCGCCGAAAAAATCGAGCGTGTTGCGAAGCACCGCCGTGTTTGTCGCAGCGCCTTTCATCGGGCTGGCATACATCATCGTAGGGCCCATCGTAGGACTTGCGATGCTGCTCTGGTTCGGTTTCCGGGCGTGGGGCAGGCTCGGCGCCAAGGCCTTGGCCGACCGGTCCGAAACGAAGTAATAGCGCATCAACCATTGCGCAAGGCAAGCGCCGGGGGGCGAAATGCCCGCCGGTGTTTTTGCTTGATAATTATCAAGCCCTCCTGGACCGCCGCTGCTTACCATCCCCCGTAAATGCCCGTAGGGCATGAATAGGGGCTATGAATGGCAAGTTCCCGGAGAAGACGCACGCCGCCAGGATCGAAGTTCCGCGCGGGCGAGCTGCGCACGCAGGTACTGCTTCTCCAGCGTCTTGACCGTATCCCGGTCGAGCTTGAGTTCCGGGGCGATATCGTCGATGTTGGCTTGGCGACAGCGTCGCCCCGCGTAGCAGGCAAAGCGTTTGCTGTAGAAGGGGCTGATCGCCAGGAAGTCGGGCCGCCGCCGTCTTATCCATGAACCGGCTATGCAAACATGATGCCGGATTCAAGCACCCTGCGAAATGCCTGCACGCCAATATCCATGCGGCTTCCAGCCATGTTTGCACCGTTGTTTTGCCCACACGACTTCCTCAAGACCCATTTGATCTCACAGTTCATTAGAAGCCGAGCATTTACGGAGGCATGAAATGGTTCTCTTAATTGTGGTTGTTACGATTATTGTTTTCATAATCGTTGATTTTTCGCTACGTGTGTATTTTCAAAAACGGCAGGAATCCAAACTCAGAAAGGAACGGGAAACAGCTCTTGATATTGGATTGAGGCTGGATTATTCCGAAGAAGCCAAAACCCTGAAAAGAGTGGAAGTAAAGGAACCCAAAGCAAGAATATTGGCTGTCGACGATGAGCCAATTATCTTGGACAGCTTCAGGAAAATTCTTGTCGTTGCCGGCTATAGCATCGACACCGTGGAAAAAGGAAAGGAGGCTCTGGGACTTATTCTGAAACGCGATTACGACTTCGTCTTCACCGATCTGAAAATGCCGGAAATGGACGGATTGGAAGTGACCAAGGCAGTAAAGCATTTGCGCCCCGATATCGATGTGATCGTAATAACCGGTTATGCATCAATCGAAACTGCCGTCGAAACAATGAAGTTCGGTGCAATGGACTACGTGCAAAAACCATTTACGGAAGATGAACTGATTGATTTTTTCAACAAGTCCCTCATAAAGCGCAAGGACAGAATTGAACGGCAAATGAAACCAACGGTGCGCCTCATTACTCCGTCTACCAAGGAATCCGACTCACCACACGAGTTTAACGTACCCGCAGGGTTCTTCATTTCCAGAAATCACGCCTGGGTCAATATAGAAATGAATGGTACTGCCCGAGTTGGAGTAGATGATTTCGTCCGGAAAATAATAGGCAAGATCGATGCAGTTGAGTTGCCCAAATTGGACAAGAAAATCGAGAAGGGTGAAATGCTTTTTTCAATTAAGCACAATTCTCATGCCATCGACATTGCCTCCCCGATAAGCGGAAGGATTACTTTGGTAAATGCGGAACATGTTGAGCATCCTGAATGGATTGCATCAAAGCCCTTCGAGCTGAGCTGGATGTGTTGTATTGAGCCGTCCAATCTCTCCGCAGAATTGCATTCCCTGAAAATCGGCGTGGACTCCATCAACTGGTACAGGGAGGAAATAGACAGGTACACCGAAATCGTAAAAGGAGTCGAAAAGGAAAGCCGGCAAATCGAATCATCGGGCAAAGGCAATGATGAAGCCGGGAAACCAAAAACAGATGAAAAGTTCTTGGCGGAGTTTGCCAAATCTTTTCTTCTCAAATAACCAACGGACTTCAGGCAGCTAGACTACTTTCTTGATCGAATATCTTTGGAAGAGATAGTCATGATTAAGCATTTTGTTGCGGCGGTATCGGCAATCTTCTTTGTAGCTGCCAGCTTGCCCTCTAAAGCAGACACCGTGGAGATCCCTGCGGAGAGAAATTTCCCTTCTGCAGTGGGTGAAGTGATATTTCGCCATCAGATGCACATAAAGGATCTCGCGATCAAATGTGTTGACTGCCACCATCAGATCAATGCCAAAACATTATCTACGCCTCACCCCGACTATTTCAAGTCTTCCTCGATTAAGTGCGAGATTTGTCACAATCAATCGGAAAAAATCAAACAGAAAGCCTACTCCTGCTCGGGATGCCATCGCACCAATCCAATCAATATTGCGGATGAAACCCTCAGTGCAAAGGTAGTGATTCACAAACAGTGCTGGAACTGCCACAAAGTGGGTACTGGCAAGGAGGCAAGCGGGGGTTGCGCAAAGTGTCATTCAGGGAAGAAGACGCAGTGATCAATGGTATTCAGCAAGGAGTCGGCCCTTAGATAGGACATATCATGGACAGAAGGCAGTTTTTCATTACTTCAGCGACTGTTGCTGCAGGAGTCATACCCAACAACAACCTGAAAGCTGACAACGCAAGAAAAGAGAGCAAGGAATTTGTTGGCGTACTTGTCGACACAACCAGGTGTATCGGGTGCCGATCCTGCGAAGTTGCCTGTTCGGCAGCGTGGGGCAATTTCGTTCCGGATATAGAAACTGATAATGCGCTTGAAAGGATCAGGGATACAAGTGATAAGCAGTACACGGTTGTCAATCGTTTCAATACTGAGAAAGGCGAGGTATTTGTCAAAAGGCAATGCATGCATTGCTGGCAGGCGGCCTGTGTAGCGATGTGTCTCGTGAATGCAATGTTCAAGACCAAGGAGGGACCTGTCACCTGGAATGGGGACAAATGCCTGGGGTGCAGATTTTGTATGGTCGCCTGTCCTTTCGATATCCCAAAAGCCGAGTATCTCTCATGGAATCCAAGAATCATGAAGTGCCATATGTGCTATGAGAGGCTGCAGGAAGGCAAGAGGCCTGCATGCGTGGAAGCCTGCCCAACAGATACTTTGATGTTTGGCCAAAAACGGGAATTGATGGAAATTGCACGACATCGCGTATACAGCCACCCGGACAAGTATGTGCATCAAATTTACGGAGAACACGAAGTTGGAGGAACCGGCTGGCTATACCTGTCGGCTGTTCCGTTCGAACAAATCGGCTTCAGAGTCGACCTCGGTACCACTCCCTATCCGGAGTACACGAAGAACTTTCTGGTTTCCGTGCCGCTCGTTCTTTTCGGTGTCCCCGCATTTCTACTGGGGCTGAGCGAGTTAACGGATAGAAAAAAGGAAGTCCGTGAAAGCGAGGGGTGGACAAATGAATAATGCGGCAGTTGTCACAGGTGAATTCAACAGGGTTGTCAGGTTCGCCTGGCAGGAACTAAAACCCAGGGGCAAGTGGCTTACGCCTTTCAATGTCATCTCCATTCCAATCATATTGATTGGCCTTGTAATTCTCTATTTTCGTTTTGTATACGGGATCGGATTCGTCACCAACCTCAATCAATACTACCCGCTGGGAATTTGGATCGGGTTTGATGTGGTAACCGGCGTTGCTCTTGCCGGCGGTGCCTACGTCATCACCTTTGTTGTCTATGTGATGAGAATGGACAAGTATCACTCCATTGTCAGAGTGACTGTCCTGAACGGATTGTTGGCATATGTCTTTTATGCAGGAGCGTTGACCCTGGACTTGGGGCGGCCCTGGCACATTGTCAATCCGATCATCGGGAACTCATTCGGATACAACTCCGTCCTGTTCCTGGTTTCATGGCACTTTCTGCTCTATATGCTCACGATGGCCCTGGAATTTTCGCCGGTGGTCGCCGAATGGGCGCAACTGGAAAAAGCGCGCAAATTCCTTGCGGGTTTGACACTCGGCGCGGTGATATTCGGCATTACCCTTTCCATCCTCCATCAATCCGGTCTGGGCGCGCTGTTCCTGATGGCCAAGCCGAAGATACATCCCCTCTGGTATTCCGAATTCATACCGATCATGTTTTTTGTATCGAGCGTCTATGCAGGCTTATCGATGATCATTTTCGAGGGAACGATCAGCCACAAAGTCTTTAAGGACCTGCTTGGCGGGCAAGATCACCATCGTTATGAGGAGATCGTCCTGGGCCTGGGCAAGGGCGCCGCCATTACGATGTTTGTCTACTATTTCTTTCAGGCGCTCATTTTTGTACATGAACAACGATGGCAGCTCATTACCGATGCCTGGGGTTGCTGGTACCTCTTCGAAATTATCGGTCTAGTACTTGTACCGTGTTTCATGTTCGCCTATGCGGTAAGGAACAGAAATCTCGGAATAATCAAAGTGGCCTCCGTTCTGGCTCTGCTGGGCATAATTCTTAACAGATTGAATGTGACCGTGATCGCCTATCGCTGGTACGACATAGACAAGTACTATCCGTCATGGCAAGAGATCGTAGTGACGCTCATGGTGGTTTCCATCGAAATATGGGTCTTCAGGTGGATAGTTACCCGCATGCCGGTACTCAGCAAAGAATAGGGGAAGGAGTTGAAATGGAGTTCTACAGTTACTTGAACATATTTGAAACAAAGGGCTTAGAGTATCTCTTGTTAATATCTTTTCTCGTCTTGTTCCTGCTGTTGATCAGGTACCTCGCGGTTCCTGGCAAGAAAGATTAGCAGGCATTTCCCTGATCAGCAATGTGAGTGATTTATTCGGTCCGGATGTTGTTTCCGGATGAGCTGACAGAGGTATTGCTAGAAGATAAGAGCACTAGTTTCGCATGCTGCTTCGCGAAGGCAGTTGGCACATTTAGATGATGCCCAATCCAAACAGGTTTGAAGAATTGCCGAATGAAATTGAATATAACCAAAATAAGCCTAAAACTGATAATTGCAGTTGGCATCGTTACAATTGTCATTATCGGGGTGTTTTCCTACTTCAGTATTAGTGCACAAAGCGAAGCCTTATTGTCCCAGGCGGGAATATATGCAAACAAACTGAGCGACGCCATAAAGAACAGCACACTCACAAGTATGCTGGAAAATAAGAAGGAAGAAATACATGCCATCATAAACACGGTCTCGCATGAACCGAGCATTGTAGAAATCCGGATACTGAACAAGGAAGGAGTGGTAACGTTTTCTTCCCGTAAGGAATTAGTCGGGAAGATGGTTGATAAGCGTGCCGAAAGCTGCTACGCATGCCACACTGAAAATCAACCGTTACAAAGACTTTCCATGGACGACAGAATGCGCATTTACAAGATCAGTCCGGATTCTCCCCGCATACTTGCTGTGATAAATCCAATTTACAATGAGCCCTCCTGCTATCAAGCGGCGTGCCATGCACACACAAAAGACCAGACGGTGTTGGGCGTACTTGACATAAAGATGGACTTGAAAGATGTGGATCGGCAAATTGAGGACAGCAAATTCAGATTGATCGTCTTTGCCGTTATTGCGATTCTTGCTTTAAGCCTTTTTATCGCCTATTTCGTCAGAACATGGATTGGCAAACCTGTCAGTGAATTGGTAAAAGCAACCAACCAGGTAAGTTCGGGTAATCTGGATTACACCATAGTCAACCCCGGTAAGGATGAACTCGGAATTCTTGCAAGGTCATTCAATAAAATGACCAAGAATTTGGCAGAAGCAAAACTGCAGCTTTTCCAGGCCGATAAAATGGCGTCGCTGGGGAGGCTTGCGGCAGGAGTTGCTCACGAGATAAACAACCCGTTAACGGGTGTATTGACCTACAGCAGTTTTCTTCTCAAAAGGACAAAGGATAATCCCGAGTTGCAGGAAAGCCTTGAAGTCATAGTTAGGGAAACCATACGGAGCAGGGAAATTGTCAAGGGCTTGCTCGATTTTTCGCGCCAGTCTGTTCCCAAAAAGCACAAAGCGGATATAAACAGGATTATTCGGAGCGCAATAGGAGTGGTTGCCAATCAATTATCACTTAAGCGAATCGAACTTGACGAGCATCTTGATGCCTCTTTGCCGGAAATTGCAGTTGATGCAAACCAGATTCAGCAGGTTTTTATAAACTTGTTGGTCAATGCCGCCGATGCAATCGGAGATAACGGGGGCAGGATTTCAGTCGATCCATCCTTGATTTCTCTTTCACCACATGGATTGGCACCGGTAAAAGCTGCGGTTTGTCCTAAAAGACATGACCTTATGGACAACGAGATAAAAAGTTACGGCTTGCCGACCATAAAAGTAAAAGTTGTTTCGAACGGCACTGAGGGCGTCATAAACCTGGATCCTGTTTATGGAAAACACAGGCACCAGTACGGGATTGAAATCCACAAGGGAAAGGACTTGCAGGTTTCATGTCCCAAATGCGATATCTCGTTAATCGAGGAAGATGTTGAATGTCCAAGGTGCGGATCAGCAGTTTACGATTTTGAAGTGCCGCCGCATGGACTGCTGGAGGGCTGCACAAATCCGGAATGTGATTGGCAAAGGTGGCGGGCAATGGATGAAGCAGGGCATAAGGATTACATAGAAATAAAGATAGCCGATACGGGGCAGGGAATTCCGAAAGAGGATTTGTCCAGGATATTTGAACCCTTTTACACCACAAAAGGGCAAAGCGGAACCGGGCTTGGACTTGCGGTCATATGGGGAATAATCGATAACCATAACGGAACAATTGACGTAGAAAGTGAACTTGGAAAAGGAACGACATTTATCGTTCATTTGCCTTTGCGAGAATGATTTTTTTCCAGTCGGAGGCTGATTAACGTTTTTCGTAGCGCTTTTTGCAACGAGGGGAAAACGATGGAAGCGTTGGCGGTTTCATATAAGCGGTGATCTGCCGTGGTTGCGGCTAATCTTTGTAAGGGAAAAGGTGGAGGTCTGAAGTGGTGATCTGCCGGAGTAAACTCAGAATGACGGGAACCAAGTTCCACGCGAACCTGATCATTGCCGCCAGGCTGGCATTGGTGGTGGTGCTCGCTGTCACGAGCCTGACCGCCCGCGCCGCTGACAGCGCTCTTTCCCAACTGGACCAGCAATGTCTCGCCTGCCATTCCGCGAAAGGGCTCGAGATGAAACTGGCGAACGGCGACAAACTCTCGTTGCAGGTGGACGGAGCGGCGTTTGCGAAGTCGGTGCATAGCAAGATCGGGTGCGCCGTCTGCCATGCCAGTACTTCGTTCGAGAACCATCCTCCGATCAAGGCGAAGATCGCCGGCAGCCGCGCGTATTCGATCGAACGGACAAAGGTCTGCGACACTTGCCACGCCGCCATATCCAAATTGTACGAGGGCAGCATTCATGCTTCCCTTCTCCGTGACGGCAACACCTGGGCGCCCGTCTGCACCGACTGCCACAGCCCACATGCGGTGATGGCCAAAGCCGCCTATGAGACATCGACCGGGGCCCCATGCAGCAAGTGTCACGCTCCCATCTTCAACGCGTATGCCGGCAGCGTGCATGGCAAGGCCGCCTTGGGCTGCTCCAATTGCCACCGCGCCCACGAGGTGAGCGCCGCTACCAAGGGGGACCAGTTGAAACATGCCTGTCTTGAGTGCCACCAGGATGCACTGGCCGCCCACCAGACGTGGCTTCCGAATGCCGCACAGCATTTCGAGACGGTATCCTGCCCCGCCTGCCATGCGCCCGCGGCCAAGCGCAAGGTCGATCTCAGGCTATACGACAGCGTGACTAAGCAGCGCGTTGCTGAAAAAGCAGGCGTACCGCAGTTCGAAAACCGGGCCAGCGCAGCCGACGTGAAGGGCACCGGCCTGGATGCGATGGCGCTGCGCAGCCTGCTGCGCGGATTCAACCGTGAGGGGATAGACAACGAGACGGCGCTGCGGGGCCGCCTGGAGGTCAGCACGGGTGTCGAGGCGCATCAACTCATGGACAAATCCCAAGCGATCCGGGATTGCGCCAAATGCCACCAGCAAGGCGCCGACCCGTTCCAGAGCGTCACGGTTTCCATCGTCGGCCCCGACGGCAGGCCAGTGCGCTATGGCGCGAAACCGGAAGTCCTGCACTCCATGATATCGGTGGATTCGGTGGGCGGCTTTTACGCCATCGGCGGCACCCGGATCAAGTTGCTGGATTGGCTCCTCGCCCTCGCGCTGCTGGGCGGCGTCGGCGTGCCGCTCGGCCATTTGACGGTCAACTGGCTAGTTCGAAGATACGCGAAGAAAATCGGCGGGGACGAGGATTCCTGAAGCGTCCGGATCCAAGGTCGGTCGGCGTCCTCCGGCGTCCCGCCGACGCCAATGCCCTACAGCAAAAGGAACAACGCAATGCCAAGAATCTACGTTCACCCGCTCCCGGTCAGGATCTGGCACTGGATCAACGCGCTCGGGTTCGTGGCGATGATCGTCACCGGCTTTCAGATACGTTACGTCGGATTGATCGATCTGCTGTCGTTCCGGACGGCAGTGGTTCTGCATGACTGGATTGGTTTTGTGCTCATCGGCAATTTCTTCATCTGGTTACTCTTCTATCTGTTTTCGGACAAGATCCGGGTGTATCACCCCGAATTGAGCCCGACGAAGCATTTCCGCGCGACCTTCCGCCAGGCCTTGTATTACGGTTACGGCATCTTCAAAGGCGAACCCAATCCGCACCACATCAGCGTCTACCACAAGTTCAACTCGATGCAGAGCATGAGTTACCAAGTCATCATGCTGCTGCTGGTGCCTCTGCAGTTCTATACTGGGGTGCTGCTGTGGGACGTCAAGCGCTTCTCCGGCATGATCGATGCGCTCGGGGGCGTGCGGGTCGTGGACACGGCCCACGTGCTGATCTTCATCTTCTTCTCGGGCTTCATTTTTGTTCACATCTACCTTGCGACCCTCGGCCACACCCGCACGGCTCACATTGAATCGATGTTTACCGGCTACGAGGAAGTCGACGAAGAGCCCAGCGGGGGTAA
>DATEVI010000143.1:0-4671 GCA_035281865.1 Geobacteraceae bacterium
CCGCCCGCTTCAGGATTTCATTGACCTTATCCCGGCAGACGGCCGACAATTCACTGTCATGATCCTGCAAACATTTCAAGACGCGCCCCTCTCCGTGCGGCACATCCTTGCAGAATTTTTCGAGTTCATCCGCGCACGGCCTCTGTTCGGCCGGAGCAGCGGGAAATGCGACTGCGGGGATGACGAGCAAAGCCGCCATTAACAGTATTGGGACGTAAAGCCTGTTCCATTGCGGTCGAATCATATCTTCCTCCTGTTGAAATAGTACGAGTATCTCACGGAACTTTGGACGCTATCTGGTCTTTTGCCCCGTGCGGAACTCACCGCTGAGTTTCCGTTGCCGTTCAATTGAAAACTATTGGGCACGCTCCCAAGAAGTGCCTGAGCGAATCATTTTCCGGGGGCGAAGCCCGGCGGCGCCTTCTGCCATGGGTAGCCTTTAGCGGCCATTTCGTAACCCAGGGCGAACAGCCGGCGCATGTACTCCGTATCGAAGTCTTCCTTGTGAGGCGCATTGAAGCTCGCCGGGACATAGGCGAGATTAAAATCTACACCATCCCGTTGCGTGATCAGGTAGATGCGATCCAGATCACCGATTCCCTGAGTCTGGATCAGAGAGGAGATGGCTCGCCCTGCAATCGACATGGTCTGTCGCTCCACCTGGCTCCACTCCGGGTCCAGCCGACTGTTGCGGATGACATATAGCCTTTTCTCACGTTCGGCCGCCCCTGCACTCTCCGCCCGCACCTCCTTAATGTCCACGGAGGGGGGATAGATGAAAACCTGTGTCATCGCGCCGCCGTCCACATGCATTTCCTGATAGTGCCCACCATCCGCCAACACGTCGATCATCACAGGCGGAAACGCTCCTGGAATGGCCGCGGAGGCAATCATAATGGTCCGAAACAGTTCGAGCGCTTTCGGATCGCGACTGGTTGCGATTTTGGTCATGTTCCAGATGACGGGTTGTTGCGCATCCAGGTCGGTTGTGCCGACCAGGAGGAGTCTTCCCTTGCTGTTGTATTCAGCGGCAATGGCGTCCAGCAGTTGCCGGTGCACATGTTTTTCTATCAGACGCCATAACGGCGCGTTGTCCGCCATTGCGTCACTGAATATGGCGGCCAGAATATTCCGCCGGTCCGCGATGTCCTTCGGGGACACTTTCGTATAAACTTCCTTCAACGTCTCATCGTATTTTGGCCCCATAAAGGCAAAGGGCGCTATCAGCGCACCGGTGCTGATGCCGGTCACCAGTTTGAACTCCGGCCTATCGCCGGCTGCCGTCCAGCCATTCAGCAACCCGGCGCCGAATGCCCCTTTATCACCGCCGCCTGAAACCGCGAGAGCAACTGCCGGTGGGAGAGGGCCCTTGTGTCCACTCGCTGCCAGATAGGCCAGTTCGCGTTTATTACACTCGATACCCTCTCGGGCCATCGCGGCATCGTCTACCCCGACGCGGTAACGCACACCGGAAAGGCCCGGTATTTCAGCCTTGTCCTGCAAAGCGACGGGTACCGCGGACAAACGTTTCGGTGTGGCACAACCCGGCAAGACAGCCATGGCAACTGCAGCTGTCAGGCAGACCGTAACAAACCTGATGCTCTTTCTCCATTTCATGGGAGGCATCCTCCTGTCAAAGGTGGTGATACCGGTGCATATGCCGGGTATGGTTCTTTAGTCGAGGGTTCACACTGTAAAATTACCAGAAGAAAACCGGCGGACAACTGGTGAAAATACTAGTTTTATGGAAAGTATTCAGGGTGATGGGTTGAATGATGAAGGTTGACTCGGTGTGATTACTTAATAAATTTCACAGGCATTTTCATGGCTGTTCACGACGTGAACGCGTCAATCTATCCCTGGCATTGCGCATTCCATCAAATATCGATTCGCTTACTTCTTCCGGAAAGGATGGCGGCAGTTGCCTTGTCACATCCAAAATGACATCTTCCATCCGCTGCAGAAGATCGTTAAGGATTGCTGCCATTTCATCAACGGAGAATCTGCAACGCCGGGCGGTGGATATCCAATGTCGGTAAATGATTCTTGTCCATTGGTAGTGGCTGTTATTCCCTTTGACAGCCATTGCCATTTTCAGATTTTGCTGTTCCAGTTGGCGCTTTGCCAAAAGAGGGAATGCGGACATGATATCGTACGCCGGGGTCAGCCGGTAACTACCGCCTGGCAAAAGAAAAACACTGAAATTTTTCGCATGCCCGTCAATAGCCGCCAACAACCAGAACAGCACCTGCATTATCATGAATGTTTTCCTGTCAGCTAACCCCGCGGACGAACCAAGGAGGAGATTCATGATTTTTCCAATACCGGGTCCGCCATCAGCTTCGTACTTCAATGCCGGTGACGCTCCAAGAGCCTGGCACATGTCTTCCTGGGGAAGCCGGATCAACCATGACCCATCCTCTGCCCAGCGGCGGTCGAACCGTTCAACCACGAGAACTTTGACCCCGTCGAAACTCCTTATCTCCATATTTGCAACGGATAATCCATAGGCCTTCACTATCAGATGGCATAGCCATTCGTTTTCAACGCTATCGGACAAGTCCATGCCGCTATGTGTAATTCTACCAATGGGAAGCTTTAATATGTGACTGGTCGGGGTAACGCCCAACGGACGGCACCAGCTGTTATCAAGCAACAGAAGAGCAGTCTTTTCCTGTGCCCCGGCGATGGAAATGCGGAAATCCCTGTCTCTCCCCATCCCTAAGGGCATGGTCTGGTAGTTGCGAAGTGTTTCGGCAATCTCAGACTCGCTCATGGGAACCGACTCAACCCTTTTCACGTCGACTGTTTCAGCATCATCGGGAAAGAGCTGCAGGGCGCCAACGCAATCCCTCCCCACATGCCACAACAGGTCAAAGCAACGGTTTGAGTTGGCGGCAAACCTCGCCTGAATGCGGTTTCTGATCGGCTGACTGTCGGGAAGGAGGTTGTCGAAATAGTTCTCGACGCGATCTCCGGCGTATGTATCCTGGGTCAAGGGCATGGAAAGCGACAAAGGACGACGGAGTTCCCAGCTCAACCATTCCTTGCAGTAGGAAAAGCGGAGCATTCCACTCGATGCTCGTGTCAATCGGCCCACTTTCCGGCCATTCATGTATACGTGAAGGTCTGTCGACAGACGAGTTCGTGGCATTTACCAAACATCTCCCCGGGTGTCGTTTATCGGGTTTTGCCTTGGTTGAATTACCAATTCCAAATCGAGCGCTGCCAGCAATCGGAAGATAGTCCCCAATTCCGTCCCGGGGTTCCCATTTTCAACTTTCGACACTGTCGGCTGGTCGATACCAACAGATTTGCCAACCTCGGTTTGACTTAGTCCCTTCTTCTTTCGTTCACTTCGTAATGCTGCTCCAAGACTCTCAGAAGAAAGTATTTTTTGCGTCATGTTGTGTCTCCTGCAAAAAGTATGATTATGCATCACAAACAATAATATCATTTTATAGCGGATAGGCTATATTTTGTAAATATATATTATACGCTATAAAAAAACCCGGCCAGTTGGTCGGGGTTAAAGTTTTTGATGATTAGGTCCAATCTTCCGCTGGAACAGGAAACAATTCCCTCTCCCTTGAGGGAGGGTTCCCCCTCATCCGGCCTTCGGCCACCTTCTCCCTCAAGAGAGAAGGGGTCAGCGGAAGATTGGACCTTCTGAGTAACTTCAAGCTAACTGGCTGAAACAACATCAGTGGTTTGTTCCCTTCGACTCCGCTCAGGGAACAAACGTGCGCTGAGCGGAGCCGAAGCGCGTTTTGCGCGCTGTCACTGAAGTTCCTCGTCGACAAAGCGCCGACAAAGCAGCGTGGGTCGCTAATCAAGTAGCGTAATGAGCTTAGAGCAGCAGAAATAGTCCATCCGGAGCGAACGAAGGATGCCTTCAACTGCCGAATCCAGGCTTAAGAATTTGTTTGATCCGCTTTTTTCCCGATTAACGCCTTTTCCAAAAGTCGGGGTACAACAACGTCACGCCGAAGGTGACCCCATATTTCGGCGACGGTCCGTCGCGCGTGATGTTCCAGAACGGTTCGACGAAACAGCTCACTTGTTGCCGGCCGATCCTGAAAACGCGTCCCGCTCCGAGATCGAGCGGCAATATCTGGTTGCCGGTCTTCCAGTTGAAGAACAACTGCGGCTGCGATCTGACAAACCAGCCGTTGCCGAATTGATAGGTAACAAAGGGTTGCAGGATCATGGCGTTCGCGTCTTTTCGGCCACGGTCCCCGGCAAAAGAGATGGGATTTTGCAGCAGCACGCCCACCAGCCACTTTCCAGGCACAAACGCTATCGCCGCGGCCGGCCCCACTTGCCACTTGCCCTGTCCGGTCATGGGCTTGCTTGCAGTAGGAAATACGAAGGTCGGTCCGACTCCCCAGACAAAACTTTTTCCCGCATGGAGAATGGCGATATCTAAAAACCGCAGGTCACCGAACCCGGTCAAGCCGGAAGGGAGCGTGACTGCCGCCGGAATCTGCAGGAGTGAAAGCTGAGGCAGAGGCAGCAGACGGTGTTTGGGAAGCGGCATGGTAACGGCAAGGGTGAACGTGTTGCCCTGCCCATGCACCTCATTGAATTTGGGGACATATGTATCCTGGAGCCTTATCTGCATGATGGATGATATCGGCGCATTGGCCTGTTTGACCAGATGTGAATGGT
>DATEVI010000144.1:0-20742 GCA_035281865.1 Geobacteraceae bacterium
TCAACTTCTTTTTTTCAAAACCGAAAATCTTTTCTGCTCATCCCGCCTCGCAACTTCTCGTTTCCGTTGCGAGCTCTGTGTTCTACCAAATTACTCACCCGCCTGTCAACTTCTTTTTTTCAACAAGCGAATCTTTTTTCCTCTGCGCCTTTCGGCAATCAAGAAGGAGTGAACTTATACCCTATACTTTGAGCTTGAGTCAACAATTACTTTTATATTTTTTCATTTTTTACCTAACAGTTTATATTTACGATGAAAATAATCCACAAACTGCTTTATCTAAGTTCTAAAAGGATCACCTTTTGATAATTCGTAATGCCTCTTCATAAATCTTGCTGCGTTTCACACCGGTTTCTAGCGTCACTCTTTGCACGGCATCTTTCAACGACAATTTTTGGCTTGTTAAATACTTTGCCAACAGGTCATGAAAGGAGAAGTCTTCCGCTTTAACTTCGCGAATGGCCGGAGAAACGAGAATCAGCACTTCGCCCTTAATTTGACGAATGTTCAATCTGGCGATAATTTCTGACAAAGCTCCTCTCAGGAATTCTTCGTGGACCTTCGTTACTTCTCTGGCGACAACAACCCTCCTATCACCAAGCACTTCCAGCATGTCAGTCATGGAAGCAAGCAGCCGGTTCGGTGATTCATAGAAAATCAGGAGGCGATGCTCTTCCTTCAACGCTATAAGCTTGGCACGCCGTTTTCCCTGGCGGTTTGGGAGAAATCCTTCGAACGTAAATGAATCAGTCCGTAACCCAGAGGCGGAGAGAGCTGCGAGAAATGCGGACGGACCCGGAATTGGAACAACACGGATTCCGGCCGCCACAGCGTCACGCACCAATTGGAAGCCAGGATCAGAAATGCATGGTGTACCCGCATCAGAAATCAATGCAACTGAAAGTCCTTCCGTCAGCTTTTGGATAATATAGGAACCCTTTAAATCCTTGTTATGGTCGAAGTACGATGTAAGTGGTTTGGATATGCCGAGGTGGGAAAGGAGCTTGCGGGAATGGCGGGTATCTTCCGCTGCAACTATGTCGACGTCATTTAGTATGCGAGCTGCCCTGAAAGTAATGTCTTCAAGGTTGCCTATGGGTGTGGCGACTATGTAAAGAATGCCTTTTCCTGAAGTGTCATAATAGTTCATTTATTAATAAGTGAGGTCGAATGCATTTTTTATATGATCAATGCGAGGATCCTCCTGACCATGGAGGTAAATGGCTATCACGTCGAAACGAGCATTGATTTCACCGGCCCTTTTCGCGCTCAAATACACGAGAGCTGCTTTGGATATCTGTCTTTGTTTGAATTGGGTCACTGACAACTGGGGCGGGCCGTATGAAAGGACTCTGCGGGTCTTCACCTCGACAAATACTATAGTGTTCCCGTCCTTTGCAATAATATCCAACTCGCCGCATTTGCAGCGGTAATTACGGTCTAAAACGATGTATCTCTGGACTCTTAAAAAAGCAATGGCTATCTCCTCGCCATACTTGCCCACGGTTATGTTCTTGCCCTTTTGATCAGCGCTCGTCACAACATGGTACCGGAATTTTGTTCAAGTGCGCCTTTAGCTACATGTTCCTTTACCCCGCGGAAAGTTTTTCTGTGTATGTCGCAGGGCCCCAGTTCGGCTATCGCGGCTAAATGCGACTCGCACCCATAACCCTTATGGTCCGCGAATCCATATCCGGGGAAAATTTTATTGTATTCAACCATGAGTTTATCACGGGTCACCTTCGCCACTATTGAAGCCGCCGCTATCGAAATACTGGAAGAATCCCCTTTTACTACCGCCTTTTGCGGAATATTCAAAGGAATCGCGCAATTTCCATCAACCAGAAGATAATCCGGCTGAATCGCCAGCCCAAGAACGGCATTCTTCATGGAAAGCAGCGTCGCCTGCAATATATTAATCTCGTCTATCAAATGACATTCACCAACACCAATTCCTGCAGCCAAAGATTTTTCGAGGATCTGGTAATAAAGTATTTCACGTTTTAAGGCTGTCAGCTTTTTCGAATCATTAACGCCTGGTACCTCAATTCCTTCAGGGAAAATTACCGCTGCAGCCACAACAGGACCGGCCAGAGCTCCGCGTCCCGCCTCGTCAATGCCTGCAATATGCTTGTAACCTCTATGAAAGGCATGCTCCTCCAGCACCCGGAGGTCAGATTTGTCGTCCTCTCCGAAAAGTGATCCTATCATGCTCTCTCCTAAGAAACGTCTGCAGTTGCCTATTCTGCAGCCAGTCACCAGATGCCGAAAAGCCCCGATTCTCACCGGGGCTTTTAATTCACTGAGCAATATATTTTTTCTCTTTGATTCTTGCCGCCTTGCCTCGCAGTTTTCTCAGGTAATACAGTTTGGCACGACGCACTTGACCGCGGGTTATCACCTCAATGGACTCCAATGACGGAGAATGGATAGGGAAACATCTCTCGACACCGACACCATTCGATATCTTCCGCACGGTGAATGATTCGCGAATACCGCCGTTCTGACGCTTTATTACCACGCCTTGAAAAGCTTGAATACGGCTTTTATCCCCTTCTACAATCTTCACGTTAACCTTCACGCTGTCTCCCGGCTTGAATGAAGGTATGTTTTTTTTCATCTGCTCAAATTCAATAAGGTCAATCCTGTTCATTTCTCTATATCCTCCTTTATATCGGGCGTGACATACTTGTATGCTGCCGTATTTCCGGTCGATATTAATATCGACCTAATAATCTGTCTAGAATTATTGCCGCTGCCGACCTGACAGAAAGATGATTATACGCTCCACAACCCCTTATTGGCTCCAGAACATAATCTGCACAGGAAAGAACCTGGTCCGCCAAACCCCATCCTGTACCGAAAAGCAGCAGACATGGTTGATGCTCTTCTGCTAGCAATCTCGACATATCTATGTAAGAGATATTGGCTGAATTCCCCTTAGCCCCGGTCGCAACAATTCTTACCGGACGCTCGAAATCCCTTTCCATATCGCTAACTGCATCTTCAAGACGATCGACAACATTCACCAGATCGAGGGCTTCCTTGCGTTTGGTATTATATGAGGCCCCCCGTCCTTCCTGCCAGTGACGCACAATACTTAATGCAAGACCCTTCTGATCATCATGTGGTGTTACCAGATAATATCTGTGCAAACCATAGGTTTTGGCTGCTCTGGCTATGTCATGCACATCAAGGTTTGTTAAGGCCGTTGTGACTATGGAGTGGTTCTTGTCATATACCGGATAATGAAGTAAAGCGATGCTTATATTCCTGCAAATTGGCCTGTTCAATGTAAATTCTTCTTAATCTCGGCAAGATCCCTTAAATATTCTATTTCATCTTCCGCCAAACGTGCGGAACTCAGCAGGTCGGGTCGCGACAAATATGTTCTTCTAAGAGCCTGGCGACGGCGCCAGTAGGCAATTTCACCATGATTGCCCGACAGGAGGACCTGGGGCACGGTCAACCCCCGGAACTCCGGAGGCCTTGTGTACTGAGGATACTCGAGAAGTCCATCGGAAAAAGAATCACGCTCGGCCGAGTCTTCGCTGCCCAAAACACCGGGAATAAACCGCGCAACCGCATCAATCAATACCATTGCTGCCAATTCTCCCCCAGTCAATACAAAGTCGCCAAGGGATATTTCATAGTCCACAAAAAGTTCATTTACACGCTCATCTACACCTTCATAACGCCCGCAAATAATGATAATCCCGCTTTCGGTCGACAAATTCCGTGCCATCGCCTCATTGAAGGGACGTCCCTGCGGAGTCGTCAGAACAACTTTAGCCTGGAGGTTGCGAGATTGAACAGCTTCAATGCAGGCTGCCAACGGTTCCACCTTCATAACCATTCCCGAACCGCCACCGTACGGATAATCATCCGTCACCTTGTGCCTGCCGGTAGCATAATCCCGAATATTATGGAGGCCTATTTCGAGTAAACCTCTATCAACAGCGCGCTTGATTATGCTTTCAGAAAAGGGACCGTCAAACATGGAGGGAAAGAGAGTAAGGATATCAAACTTCATAAATCAAGCAATCCCTCAGGAGGGTCAACGATCATCACGGATTCATTCAAATCTATTTCCGTGACGACATCTTCGATGGCGGGGATTAGATACTCTTTCTCGCCATTCCTGACAATATATATATCGTTACTCCCGGTTGCCAGTATATCTGAAAGCCTCCCAAGGTATTCACCCTGGACGGTCAATACTTTAAGACCAATCAGGTCACACCAATAGTACTCTCCCTCTGACGGCTCCGGCAGTTGTCCCCGCTCTACATAAATCTCCCGCCCTACAAGATATTCCACTTTGTTTATATCGTCCAGAGACTTCAGGGTAAGCAATACCCTCTTCCCGTGTAATGACGAATTTGCAACCTCAAAAGTGTCCGATTCCCCGTTGGATCCCTTCAAGATGAGTGTACGCTGTGAAAGAAAATTGTCGGTTTCACCGGAAAAAGATACAGCACGCAATTGCCCCCTGATCCCGTGGGTGGCAGTCACCTTGCCAATCAAAATCAGCTTGTTTTTATGAACCATTATTCAACTATTTTAAGGATAGCCTTCTTGTTGCTTTTGGTAGAGACTGCATTGAGAAGAGTTCGCATGGCCTTGGCGGTTCTTCCCTCCTTACCGATTATTCGTCCCATATCTTCTTTTGCTACTGTAAGCTTGATAACGGTCGTTTCATTCTCCATCTCTTCGGTAGCACTCACCTTGCTGGGGTCATCGACAAGAGCCTTGGCGATCATCTCTACGAGTTCTTTCATGTCGGTATCCTCTGTGCGTGTAGAATGTCCGGCGAACCGGAAAAATCGGAAGTCATGCGGCCTTGGAAGCAAATTTCTGCCAGATACCAGCCTTTTTGAGTATCTGCTTGACAGTATCGGTGGGTTGAGCTCCTTTGCCCAGCCACTCCAGTGTCTTATTTTCTTCAAAATTATAGGCAGCCGGTTCCTTATTCGGATCATATGTACCGACCTTCTCTATGAAACTACCATCCCTCTTGCAGCGTTCGTCAGCTACGACAACTTGATAAAACGGCTTTTTCTTAGCGCCCGCCCGGGCAAGTCTTATTTTTACTGCCATTTCTTCCTCCTGGTTTTTGTACGGTATGAATTCCGCATTCATTTTACTAATGTTAAAGACTGAACTTGAAATGAAGTACTGCCGATTCCGGTTTAGAATGGCAACATTCCCCTACCCAGTTTGCCCATACCCCTCAGCATACCTTTACCGCCGAGTTTCTGCAGTTGCTTCACGACTTTTTGTGCTTCGACAAAACGTTTCAACAACTGGTTGACCTCTTGGACGCTCGTGCCGCTCCCTTTGGCTATCCGCAGTCTCCTGCTTCCGTTAAGAATGGATTGATTTGCCCTTTCAGCCAGTGTCATAGAGTCGATAATAGCCTCGATACGCTTCAACTCCTTTTCACTGGGTTGGGCTCCCTGCATCTGCTTCATCATCTTCCCCATGCCGGGGATTAGGCCCATGATAGACTCGAGAGAACCCATTTTCTTGATCTGCTGCAGTTGATTCTTGAAATCCTCAAGGGTAAACTCATTTTTTCTAAGCTTTTCCTGTAGTTTTACGGCATCTTTTTCATCGAATGCGGATTGCGCCTTTTCGATAAGGGTCAGCACGTCCCCCATTCCAAGAATCCGCGATACAAGCCGATCCGCATGAAAAACTTCCAGGGCATCGAGTTTTTCGCCTAAACCGACAAACTTGACGGGCTTTCCGGTTACCGCTTTGATTGAAAGCGCAGCCCCACCCTTGGCGTCCCCATCTAGTTTGGAAAGCACAACTCCGGTGAGGCCAAGTCTGATATCAAACCCGGTGGCGACATTTACTGCCTCCTGACCGGTCATTGCGTCCGCAACCAGAAGAATCTCGCGAGGGTCTGTGATCTCCTTGATCCTCACAAGCTCTTCCATCAATTCTTCATCTATCTGGAGGCGCCCTGCCGTATCCAGTATGACAGTGTCAAAACCTGAAAGCTCCGCATAGCGGAGCGCCTCCCGACATATGTCAACCGGGTCCTGGCCTGATTTTGAATCATACACTTCGATCCCGAGCTGTTTCCCTACAGTTTTCAACTGGTCTATTGCCGCCGGACGGTAAACGTCCGCAGGTACCAGCAAGGGCCGTCTCCTTTGCGCCTTCAGGTGTCTTGCCAGTTTTCCGCAACTGGTCGTCTTTCCCGAGCCCTGCAGTCCTACCATCATAACGGAAACGGGAGGTCTTGCAGCCAAATTAAGACTGTTGTCGTCGCCACCTCCCATGAGCGAAACTAGTTCGTCATGTACTATTTTTATAACTTGCTGGCCGGGAGCAAGGCTCTGCATAACCTGCGCCCCAACAGCACGAGTGCGGACTTTTTCAATAAATTCCTTGACAACTTTGAAATTTACGTCAGCTTCCAGCAGGGCAAGACGAACCTCGCGCAGTGCATCCCGGATATTCTCCTCAGTCATTACTCCCTGACCGCGAAGCTTCTTGAATATAGAATCCAGTTTATCGGTAAGGGTGTCGAACATTATACCTACGTTCCTTCAGTTGAGCCCAATCAACAGGTAAAAGGCTTGTTTCCGTTACAAAAGATGTAACTTTAGATGACAGCTTCACTTTTTGTCAAGATAAAATTTTGTACAGCCGGCAACAGAATGCCTTGCCGGATGTCCTTTTACCATCCCCTATTTGATCCACGCTTTCTTTTCGGGACAGTCTCGCACAACTCAGAATTTTTCCATCGATTCCAGGTTGTTGCAACAAGGTGGCGCTGTTAGTGAAATTTCACAAGAGGGCAACGGCAAGTGCCTCACGAACATCTTCAGCAAAGTCAAACTCAAGCTCCTCCTTGACACTGTCAGGGATGTCCTCCATATCTACTCGATTCTTCGCTGGAACCACCACTTTTTTAACTCCCGCCCGGCGCGCAGCCAGCGATTTTTCCTTGAGCCCGCCAATTGCGAGGACGCGACCCGTCAAACTTATTTCCCCTGTCATTGCCACATATCGCCGGGCAGGACGGCCGGTAAGCAGAGAAATAATAGCGGTGACCATGGCAATGCCTGCGGAAGGTCCATCCTTGGGAATCCCCCCTGCGGGCACATGAATGTGGATGTCCATATCGTCAAAAACCTTTTCCGGGATTCCCCATTCCGTACAATTCGAACGAACAAAAGACAGCGCCGCGCGAGCCGACTCCCGCATGACCTCGCCCAATGACCCCGTGAGGATCAACTCCCTTTTCCCGGCCATTCGCGTTGCTTCAATAAAAATAATGTCTCCGCCCGTTTCCGTCCACGCAAGTCCAGTCACCACCCCCACACGGTCCTTTTCGGCGGCAACTTCATTAAAAAACTTCCTCGGTCCAAGCAATTCTTCTACCACTTTGGATGTCACTGTTTCACGATGCGGTTTATTTTGCGTAATCTCTTTCGCAATCTTGCGGCATACGGATGCTATACTGCGCTGCAGATTACGGACTCCCGCTTCCCTTGTATAGTCACGGATGAGCTTGTATATGGCGTCGACCATGAATTCTGGTGGGTTTTCCAACAATCCGTTTTCCTCAATTTCCTTGGGAATCAGGAATCGGGAAGCAATCTTCTCTTTTTCTTCATCGGTATAACCAGACAGAGGTATTACCTCCATTCTGTCTCTAAGAGGCGCCGGGATTGTGTCGAGAATATTGGCTGTGGTGATGAACATCACCATGGAAAGGTCGTAAGGAACATCAAGATAATGATCAGTAAATGAAAAATTTTGTTCGGGATCGAGCACTTCCAGTAGAGCGCTTGCCGGATCGCCCCGGAAATCCAAGCCAATTTTATCCACCTCATCCAGCATGAAAACAGGATTATTGTTCCCGCACCGGTAAATCTCCTGGATAATCCGTCCAGGCAGGGCGCCTATGTATGTCCTCCGGTGCCCCCGGATCTCCGCTTCATCACGCATACCTCCCAGAGAAATTCTTATAAATTTCCTTCCCAATGCCCTTGCAATCGATTTGCCGAGACTGGTCTTGCCGACTCCGGGGGGCCCGACAAAACAAAGGATCGGCCCTTTCATACTTTGCCTGAGGGAACGAACCGCAAGGTATTCCAGGATTCTTTCTTTAACTTTTTCGAGATCATAATGGTCTTCATTCAAGACGGTTTCGGCCTGGGTGATGTCATTGTTGTCCGGTGTGGACACCTTCCATGGCATTCCCGCGAGGTAGTCAAGATACGTCCGCGAAACTGTGTATTCCGGAGAAGAAGGATTGATTTTCTCCAGCCTCTTAAATTCTTTTTCGGCTATTTTCTTCACATCGTCAGGCATCAAGCCGCTGAAAATCTTTTTCCGCAATTCCTGCAATTCGGTCGAACGGCTGTCATCTTCCCCCAACTCCTCCTGAATCTGCTTCATCTGCTCACGGAGAATATACTCTTTTTGCGTTTTGCCGACTCGCCTGGCAACCTCTGACTGGATCTCTGCTTTTACCTGGAGCCGCTGCACTTCGCTTGTCAGATGGATGTATACCTTTTTCAAACGCTCCAATGGATCTACAGTTTCGAGCAGTCTTTGAAGCTCGTCAACAGGGAGGGTCACATACAGCGCCACGAGATCTGAAAACCGGGCAGGACTGTCAATATAATCGATCATCTTAAGTACGTCGTCAGGTAGCGGTCGCCCATACGAAAGGGCGATTTTGAGAAGGGCATTGAGACTTTGTAGCAGGGCATCGGAGACAACCGATTTTTCAACGAATTCGCGAACCGGATCAATCCGGGCGAGGACAAAGGGAACTTCCTGTTTTATAAGGTTTATCCTGACCCGCATGATTCCCTCAAGCATCACCTTTGCTCCGCCTTCAGGAAGTTTGTAGAGTTGGTTGACTTTGCAGACCGTCCCTACGCCGTGAAGGTCATTGACAAGCACTCCTGTTTTCTCATCACGCAATTTGACAAGGACAACAAGACTGCTGTACCGTCGCGCTTCTTCGAAGGGAATCATTTCCTCTTCATTGATAAAAAGAGGAAAAATCATATAGGGAAATGCCACCATATCCTTCAGAGGGTAAAGCGGCAATATTTCCGGGATAGTCATGGCAACATGTTCATTCATATTCAGTCATTTTCCTCGAACATATAAGCAAAGTTTATTCTGGCAGACAGGCCAGAAATCCGGTGGTGCGGTACGACTTGGAACCGACGCGTCTCCATGCTGGCCGCGCTCGGGCAGACATATTTTGTATTACACAGTATCATTGAAAGCTATCCTGTCAAGGCAGACGGCGGTGTGAACGACAGCGCACCAAGGTATGCCTGCTGTACTCACACCGAAATGGCAACCTGCACCGCTTCCCACTCTTCATAAAGCCCGGATATTTTTTCGGTAAGCGCATCATGCTCTTCCGACGCACTCCTGACTGCTGCCCCATCCTTAAAAAAATCCGGGTCACTCATCTTTTGCTCAAGCATCTTCAATTGAGCCTCGTGCTCTTCAATCAGGATCTCCAACTCCTCAATTTTCCTCTGCCTTGCCCGCTCTTCCCTCTGCTTCTGCTTGTCTTCGTCCCTCCTCCTGATGCGCTCGACCTTTGAGGGAACACCTGCCTCCTTCTCACTGGAAGATTGGCAAACTTGAACCGGCGCTCTTTCATCCTTCGTCCCCATCACACCCGCGCAGCTCTTCTGCAGGTAATCCTCGTAATTGCCCAAAAATAAGGTTGTTTTCCCATCCTTCACTTCGATTACCCTGGTGGCCAGAGAATCAACGAAATACCGGTCGTGGGAAACGAACAGAATTGTTCCAGAGAAAGATTTCAGCGCATCAAGGAGCACATCCTTGCTGAGCAAATCCAGATGATTGGTCGGTTCATCCAATAGAAGGACGTTGGCAGGTCGAAGCAGCATTTTGGCCAATGCCAGCCGGTTTTTCTCTCCTCCCGAAAGAACTCCGACACTTTTGTGAATGTCGTCCCCGGAGAAGAGAAAGGCCCCGAGCAGGTCCCTCAGCCGGGGGACAGCGGCAAAAGGGGCGTCGGCAAGCAGTTCTTCATGCACTGTTCTGGCTTCATCCAGAAAAGATGATTGATTCTGGGCGAAATAGTCAATGATCACATTATTGCCTACTATCCTTTCCCCTTTCTGAAATTCATTTCCAGCCAGAACGTGCATCAAGGTGGATTTCCCGGCCCCGTTATGACCTATTATGGATATTTTTTCACCCCTTTCCACCGTGACGTCGACATTGTCGAGAATTGCATGATCTCCGTATGCCTTGGTCACCTTCTTAAGTTCCAGGGCAATCCTGCCGCTTCTTGGTGCCGGCGGAAAGGTGAAGCGAATGCGTTTTCGCTCCGGGGGCAGGACAATGCGTTCAATTTTTTCGAGCTGCCTGATGCGGGACTGGACAAGTGCGGCCTTATCGGCCTTGTAGCGAAAGCGTGATATGAAATCTTCAATTTTTTCGATTTCTTCGTCCTGGCGCTTTTTCGCATCCCGCAGTCTGCTCACGCGTTCTTCGCGCTCATTCAGATAGGAACTGTAATTACAGTGGTAATCGGTAAGTGAACAATTCCAGATCTCGGTAATCCTGTGGCAGACCTGGTCCATGAAAAAGCGGTCGTGGGATACCAGAATGACGGAATATGGATAGCCCTTCAGGTATTCTTCAAGCCAGTTTCGCGCTTCGATATCCAGATGGTTTGTAGGTTCGTCAAGGAGAAGGACATGTGGTTTTTGCAGCAACAGCTTTGCAAGGGCAATACGCATCCGCCATCCGCCGGAGAATTCGCAACATGCCCTTTGCCAGTCTCCAGGGCCGAATCCCAATCCGCCCAATACTCTCCCCGTTTCCGCTTCCATTGCATAACCGCCTTTGAGGCGGAACTCTTCCTGCAGCTGCCCATATCGCAAAAGCAGCTCATCATGGTTGCCCTTACCACTCGCCATCTCCTGCATAGTTGCGGCCAGCCCATGCAGTTCCTCCTCGATGCCACGGAGATCGGCAAAGGCTGTCATTGCCTCGGCAAAAAGTGTCTTCTCGTCTGCAATCACCGCATCCTGGGCAAGATAACCTATGACTGCGCCCCTGGCCACCTGAAGCGAACCGGAACCAGGTTCCATTTGTCCGGCTATTATTCGCATCAGGGTAGATTTTCCCGCCCCATTTTCGCCGACTAGACCGACTCGTTCGCCCTTCTTCAGATGCCAGTTTATATTCACGAATACGGGATTACCGCTGAACTCTTTTGACAGATTGCGTAAATGAAGCATTATCTTGCTTTTCTCCACGAGTATAGTTATTGAGTATTGTATGAAGAACTTAGTCCATTTGTCAATTTCCTCTGATCATTCGACACGTCCCATGCAGACGGCAAAATTGGTAATCGGGTTTTTTTCATGCCAAATGATGCAAAACTCTGCTATAATTAATAAATTTTGACAGCCATTGATTCAGAAAAAGTCGAATGGCTGACACAAAAACCATACTTAGCCGTTTCCATCACAAATGGAACTCCGGTGAGCTGATATGATGTGAAAGGAACATTTCGGATGTCAAAAAAAATGCTGATAAATGTAATGCACCCCGAAGAGGCAAGAGTTGCTATTGTCTGCGACGGACGCATGGTTGAACTGGACATTGAAACAGCGGGGAAGGAACAGACCCGCGGTAATGTCTACAAGGGGGTCGTTGTCCGGGTTGAACCCGGGCTGCAGGCCGCTTTTGTGGAAATCGGCCAGAAAAAGCTCGGTTTTCTCCAGATGGGTGAAATACAACCCGAATACTGGCAATGGAGAGATGATATTCCTGAGGAACAGAGGAACAGACGGCCCAGGATTCAGGAGGTCTTACGCCGCGGGCAAGAGTTGATCGTTCAGGTCGAGAAAGGCGAGCGGGAAAACAAGGGAGCGGCTCTCACTACCTACCTCTCACTTCCGGGACGCTACATGGTTCTCATGCCGGGAAGCGATTCCGCCGGGGTCTCCCGTAAGGTGGAAAGTGAATCGGACCGGAAAAAACTCAAGGAAATTGTCGCGGAAATGGGGGTTCCTGAGGGATTCGGCTACATAATCAGGACCGAAGCAGTCGGAAAACGGAAAACGGAATTGTCGAAAGACCTTCAATATCTGTTGAAACTATATGGAAACATCAAGGAAAAGGCCGCAGAATCCGGCGCACCGTCCATTATCTACCAGGAATCCGACCTGGTCATCCGGACCATCAGGGATTATTTTACCTCCGATATCGATGAAGTGCTGGTCGACAGCAAGGATGTGTACAAGCAGGCAAGGGCTTTTTTCAAGGAGATCATGCCCAAGCACGAAAACACGGTAAAACTTCATCAGGAAAAGAGACCCATCTTCTCCAAGTATCAGCTCGAAGAGCAAATCGACCTGATTTATGAGAAGAAGGTGCCGCTCAAATCCGGAGGTTCCATCGTAATAGACCCAACAGAAGCGCTGGTTAGCATAGATGTCAATTCCGGGAAATCGACCGGCGAAAGGGGAGTGGAAGACACCGCTTTCAAGACCAATATGGAGGCCGCCGAGGAAATAGCGAGACAGCTCAGATTGCGTGACCTCGGCGGTCTGATCGTAGTCGACTTCATCGACATGAGAGACCGGAAGCATCAGATTGAAGTGGAGAAAACCCTGAAGAACGCCTTGAAGGCTGACAAGGCCCGGGTGAGTGTCGGGAAGATATCACAATTCGGCCTTCTGGAAATGTCGCGGCAAAGGATAAAACAGACTATAAACGAGGGAAGCTACCTGGAGTGCCCGCATTGTGGCGGCCACGGAAAGGTAAAGTCGGTAGAAACAATGGCCCTCTCCTTCCTGCGCAAGGTACACACGGCGGCTGCGAAAGGAACGATTGCCGAGGTACATGGCGGTTTGCCTCTAGATGTCGCTTATTACCTGCTCAATAGAAAGAAGCGCGAACTTGCCCAGATAGAGAATGAATACGGCATAGAGGTTACAGTAAAAGGCAAACCTTCCTTCATGATGAACCAGATTGAGCTTGATCTTGCCAAGAAGGAAAAGGAACCGTTATTGGAGCAGGAACTCGAGCAGGCACCACGGGAACAAGAGATTGAAGTCGTAACGGGACGAGAATCCTCGGAAGACATGGCGACAGCCGCGGAAGTTAAAGAAGCCAGGAACAAGAGAAAAAGACGCCGGCACAAAAAAAAGCCCCTGGCACCTCAGGAAACTCTCGAGGAAGCACTTGTCGCGCCGCAACAGACACAGGAAACTGAAATTGCAACTGAATCCGCACCATTGGAACCTTCCGAAGAGGTAGCGGAAGAAGCGAAACAGGAAGGCGAATCCGGTCCCAAGAAAAAACGTCGGAGAAGGAGAAAACGCCCCGCAAAACAGGATCAAACCGAAGAGACCCAGGAAGTGGCCGACCAGAAGCTTGAAGAACCCGCCACGGCAGAAACTGCATTACCTCAGTTTATTGCCGAGGAAGCGGCTACGGTCGAGGAAGCGGCTACGGTCGAGGAAGCGGGTGCTGTGAAGCCGCAAAGAAAGAGAAACCCGCGAAAAAAACCTCCTATTGAATCCGCCCCCAATCAGGAATCGCAGCTAGTACCGGAAAGTACCGATTCCGTAACGACCGTTACCCCCACCGAAGAAACTCGCGCAACCGAAGAGAATGCCGAACAGGTGGAGAAAGAAGTAAAACCGAAAAAGACCAGCAGGCCGAGGAAGAAGAAGGAACCAGTCACCGAACAAGCAGAGTGATGCCAGCAGATAGTGAATTGACGGGTTAGTGAATGTCTCATGCGACATACCAATTCCTGCATATTAAGTATCTTATGAAGTATGAAGGGGACCAACAGCCTTGAGCCCTTGTTGCCGGCTTTTTTATTGACTCGAATTATCGCTTGGGCTATAAAAATCTAGTGTTTTTTAAATCAGAAAAGGAGGAAAATATGCATCTGCTTGATCAAATCAAGGCAAAGGCCAAAGCCAACCTGCAAACAGTGGTTCTTCCGGAGAGCTATGATGAAAGGATGCTCTTTGCCGCTGAAAAGATTGTTGAACAGGGATTGGCAAAGGTAATACTGCTCGGTAACCCTGAAAAAGTGAAATCCGCTGCCGAGGCCAAAGGAGTATCTCTCGACGGTGTTCAAATTTTACAGCCTTCCACTGCCCATTCATTGGAAGCCTATATTGAGAAGCTGGTTGAAATCCGCAAGAGTAAGTGTCTGTCTCGAGAGGAAGCACACAAGCTCTTGACAGCCAATGATAATCTCTATTTCGCTGGAATGATGGTAAGAATGGGCGATGCAGGAGGATGTGTCGCCGGAGCGACCAGCACAACTGGGGATGTCCTCAGATCAGCATTCCATACCGTAGGGACATGTTGTGGAATCAAGACCGTTTCTTCCTTGTTCCTGATGATCACGAAAAATCAGAATTTTGGAGAAAACGGAGTGCTTCTTTTTGCAGACTGTGCGGTCAACCCCAACCCCGATGCACAGGCCCTGGCAGAGATCGCCGTTGCCACCGCCAGAAATTGCAAGGCTTTCCTCGATGTTGATGCACGGGTAGCCATGCTTTCATTTTCAACAAAAGGAAGTGCATCCCACACAGATGTTGACAAGGTAACTAAGGCCATAGAAATCGCCAAAACAATCGATTCCACAATTTTCATAGATGGTGAGCTCCAGGCAGACGCAGCGCTCATGCCAAGTATCGGCGAGCGGAAGGCGCCGGGCAGTCCTGTTGCTGGCAAGGCCAACGTTTTGGTATTCCCCGATCTTGACGCAGGCAACATCGGCTACAAGCTTGTGGAAAGGGTAGCCGGAGCTGAAGCCATCGGTCCGATCATTCAGGGGTTGGCCAAACCCGTAAACGATCTTTCCCGCGGTTGCTCCGTCGACGATATCGTCAATGTAGCCGCCATAACAGCGGTACAGGCCCAGGTGCAGGCATAGATATACACAAAGTCGTTTAAATCGACTTTACAATTTAGCATTTCTGAACACGAGAGGGGCGAACACTAGTTCGCCCCTCTCGTGTTTGGCCTTCAACTAGACAGAATTACATCGAGAGCTTGCAACTCTCGATTTTTTTTGCATTATGTACTCATAGTTATATGACTGGATTACTGGAGGCGCCACTTATGGGTTATCCAACCAAAATCCAGTTGATCAAACGCAAGCAGAGCGAACAGTGGTACATCAATTTTCCGGTCGCTGTAGCTCAGGCCATGGAGTTCGAACGGGGAGAGACGGTAGAGTGGATCATCGAGGATATGGCAAGTCTGGTTCTACGTCGACAGAAGGTGCCGCCATCAGCGATGAAAAAACCCTCTGGAATGATGGGCATGTTGCGATCACATTTGTGGGGTAAAGCCATGGGAGTGAATTTAGGCGGCTTCGTTACAAAGAAAGCGGAGGGGAAAAGCCGTTTTTTTCGAAGAATCCTTGCCCTCTGCCATTTGTTACTCATTTTAGATAGCTAAAGGCAAAAGGCCGGCAAAAATTGCCGGCCTTTTGTGTTTCCAGATGTATCCGCAGATTCTTACTTGCCGTAATCTGTCCTGGAGAAGGAGTACTCGAAGTTCATGTGATCGGTATAGGTACCGTCAAGAATTGCGGCAACGTCTTCGGTGAAGACCAGTTCTTCATCCGTCGGGATAACGAATACCTTGATCGGAGAATCGTCGGTCGTGATGAGGCATTCCTCACCCTTGACCGCGGCGCGATTCCTCTCGAGATCAAGGTGGATGCCCATGTGCTCAAGATTTTCACAGGCCATCTCACGGATCTGCCAGCCACGCTCACCAACGCCGGCCGTGAACACAACCGCATCGAGCCGTCCAAGAACAGCCATATAGCTGCCGATATACTTGCGCAGACGATATGCCTCGATATCCATGGCAAGCTTGCAGGTCTTGTCGCCTTTCTCGGCATGGGCAGTCACATCCCGACGGTCGGTATATTTACCGGTAATGCCGAGAATACCGCTCTTCTTGTTGAGAATGCTATCGATTTCAGAAGCGGAAAGGCCCTCGATCTGCATCATGAAGCCGGGGATAGCTGGATCGATGTCGCCGCAGCGGGTACCCATTACGGCACCTTCGAGGGGGGTCAGACCCATGCTGGTATCGACCGAAAGACCATTCTTGATGGCGGTATGGGAAACACCGTTACCGATGTGCATGGTAATGATGTTGCAGTCTTTCGCTTTTTTGCCCAGCAGCACCGCAGCCCGCTTGGAGACATAGAGGTGCGAGGTTCCATGGAAACCATAGCGACGTACACCGTAACGGACATACCAGTCGTAAGGCAGCGGGTAAATGTAGGCATACTCCGGCATGGACTGATGAAAGGCCGTGTCGAAGATGGCCACGTTCGGAACATCAGGGAGAACCGCCATCATTGCCTCGATACCGGCGATATTGGGCGGATTGTGCAATGGAGCAAGGTGCTGCACCGCCTTTACGGCGTCGAGCACTTTCTCATCGATCAGCATTGACTGGGTGAACTGCTCGCCACCATGGACAACACGATGGCCGACAGCAGAGATCTCTTTGATGTCATTGATGACGCCATGTTCCGGATCGGTCAGGGTTTTGATGATCAGGTCCATTGCAACGGTGTGGTTCGGGCACTCGTGCTCGACCTTGTACTTCTGACGGCCCGGTACTTCCTGCTGAATGAAAGAGCCTCCGACAACAACCCTTTCAACAACACCCTTTGCAATAAGCTCCTTGCGGCTCCAGCTGTAGAGCTGGTACTTGACAGACGAACTGCCGCAGTTAATAGCTAGAATATCCATGTACATCCTCCCAATTGTGTATTTAAAGCTTAAGTGCAAAACTGCTAAAAGATGATGACAGGCCGATGTCCGCAAAAATACGAGGAAGGACATCAAGTAATCAATTCAGCCGAGGAAAAACCAGCTGATTTCCTCTTATGATATCCCATCATGCTGATTTTATTTCATTATCTTTGGATAGCTGAGAATAGACTCGATTACCTGGAAGGCCTGAAAACAACCTGATTATATACACTAGAGTAGTTTGTAATTCAACAACTTTGTGCACCCGGCTATAATTTTCTGGAACTCTTTCCTCTAGACTTTTGAAAATCTGTATGATATTTTCAACACGCTAAAAACAGTCAGGATATTTCCGAAAAGGAGGTGAATACTTTGGCTTACACGATTAACCAAGAGTGCATTAACTGCGCAGCATGTGATGATTCCTGTCCGGTAGGCGCGATCAGTGAGGCAGGTGACAAAAGGGTTATCGACGACAGCTGCATCGACTGCGGCGCATGTGTCGACACATGTCCGGTAGGTGCGATTGTTCAGGTTTAATTCCGTCCTGTAAACATTCTTTGCAATGCCGGCGTGTGAATTATATGGCACGCCGGCACATTTCTTCCGGGCTCTCGAAAGCCAACACTTCGCAGAAAATATTCCATCGGTCGTATCGGCCGGAAAAATCCCCCCACAAAAATTTTCACAACCAACAACATCGTTAGCATCAACAGCATTACGGAGAAACGGCAGTTGAGCCAACCACCTCTGCGCCGAATTCTCCAGCCCCCTGCGGAACATCTCTGAAAACAATGAGAAACGGCACTCCCTGCCCAGGCTGTAGCACCAGACCTTGAGAGGATTTTCCCAGTTTATCTTTCATGGAAGCTTCAATTTCATCCAATGACAGATTTGCCAACTGCTCACCGGAAAGGTTTGCACCTAAATATGCAGGATTTTTCATCACGATTTCCCCTTGGCCCCCGTAAATATAGCCTTGGACTTCGAAGGATGAGCGCGGTTTCGTTGATTGGTTATGGGCTTCTCCCCTAACGATAAAAAACTCCCCGTCCAGTTTATTTTGGATAAAAGCCCCGTTCAGATCCTTGATTGCGATTTCTCCGTCAGTAGCCTCTCCGGTCATGAGCGGCTTTGCCGGAGCGGACAAATCAGGGGAGAGAAAAGACGTGAATCCCCTGTCTGAAAAATAAAAAAATGCGACACCGGCTATAAGAACAATTGAAATCAGTCCTACGAGGACACCGGAAATTGGCCAAGAGCTTTTCCTTCTGGAGGTAATAGCAAGGGGCGGCAATTCCTCTCCGGCAACATCGGCGACATCCCCACCAGACAGGGAATTCGACATCGCCTCCCCGAAGGCCGAAAAGCCTTCAGACTCCCTTGTTTCCTGCCCTTTTCTTTCTGGTATGTTTGTTTCATCGCCTTCCATGAATTCACCGGAATTGCCGGATACATCGTGGGCTGTGTTGGCATCCCCTCCCAGGTGAAAGAACGCATCTTCTTTATTATCCCGCATGTCGTCATCGATAAAGACTTCTGTTTCCAGACTGCTATCGTCTTTCACCCCACAATCAGCCTTGTCTGAAAAGATTTCCCATGTTTGACTGGAATCCGGCTCAGGTTGATCATCACTGAATGAAATTTCCGGAACGCCTTCTCCTTCATCTGCGGCCTGCTCACAACTACTGTTCGTAAAATTATCTGTCTCGGAAGCCTTCTGAAAAGCTACGCTTTCCGGACAAGGCATCTCCGTCAAGCATCCCGTTGCTGTACCCGATGCATGAAAATGCTCAACATTTTCAATATGACCAGCTTCAGGATCGCTTTCCACTGCCCACTGCGGTACCGGTTTCCCCTCTTCATTTAACTCGCTTTCGGTAACAGGGGCTGATTCCGCCCCTCCGTTTGCCGCAATAAATACGTGCCCCTCCGAAGCATATGAGTTGCCTGTCGAATTCACGACTGACAAGTTTTCACCAGCTGCAGCGGAACTCCATTCCTGCGGCTTTTCTTCTTCGTCTTTCCGGGCGACTGGAGTCTCCTCTGTTGTCTTACCCCCGTCCGCATTCAGTTCATTTTGCGCGTCATCAGAGGAACGTTCCCATCCTTGCATTATTTCGTTGGCAACAATATCCTCTTCGAGCACTTCCTTTTTCACTACAAATGTATGCTTGCATCTCGAACAGCGAACTCTCACTCCCGTGGCTGTAACCTTCGAGTCATCAAGCCTGAACCTTGTTTTGCAATGGTCGCACTGAATTATCATCTTTGTCTCCGCTAACAAAAAGTTGAATTATCCCGGTGAAAAAATAATGACAGTTGTCTCTTATCCGTATAGATGGTCCCAGACCGTAGGAGAGCTTCATGAAACTTGCGATAAGGCATCGATTTTTAAGAACTTCTATAACAAATAAGGGTACAGGGTGTCAAATCATTATGGTTCGACTGTAACATTTATGCTATATTTGTTCCGTTATATTTTGCGAAGCCCAACACCGAGGTACATGCCATGAAAACAGTATTCGCCTTATTTTCCGTGCCGTGTCTTATTCTTTTGTCCGTCGCTCTGGCTTTGGCAGCGCCCCATGCTACTGTCGATAACGCGACATTCGACTTCGGATCTGTAACCCATGGCAAAAACGTGGAACATGTTTTCGTCCTGAAAAACAAAGGAGACTCACCCCTCACTATCGGACAAGTGACAACGTCTTGCGGATGCACAGTCGCTGATGTCTCTTCACGCACCGTCGCCGCCGGCAAGAGTTCGGAAATCAGGGCCACATTCAATTCGACAAATTTTTCAGGACCTGTGAGCAAGAACATACTCGTACAAACTAATGACCCTAAAACACCGGTCTATACACTGACTATGAAGGGGACTGTCCTTGAGGAAATCGAGATATCTCCGAAACAGCTGAATCTCGGAGAAATTAAGGTCGGAACCAGCAAAAATGCACTCATCAAGGTTGAAAACAAGGGCAAGCAGCCGGTGACTCTCACGTCTATCAGATCAACAATGCCGCAATTTACCGTGAAAACTGGTAAAATCACGGTGAAGCCCGGGGGGAAAGCCACCATAAGCATCAAAGTTGCCCCCCGCAAAGACGACCGCTTCCTGGGTGGTTATCTCAACATCAAAACGGACAGTCCTTCGAAACCCGAAATATTAATCCCAGTCTATGCAACCGCTGTGAAATGAGTTTCTTCGGCATAATCGACAGCCTCTGACCTTCATTCGACCAACCTTTGTGGTGAGTTCGGATGCTTTCCCGTATAGGTCTGGGAAATTCGTTTCCCGCGACTATGAGAAGCATATAACTTGAGTAAATTTTCAAAATGTTGTAGTAATTGTTGACACGGGCGGTTAGCTCAGTTGGATAGAGTACAGGCCTCCGAAGCCTGGGGTCGTGGGTTCGAATCCCATGCCGCCCGCCAATTCTTTATATTTCTTATAGTTATATCCCTTGAAGCAAACTGACAGCATTACGTTTTACCAAGAAAAGGCGACATAGGACGCATTCATTTGGCGTAAAGAAACCCTGCAAAACATCGAATGTTTAGCAGGGTATTTTTTTGCCTTACAATTTCAGAGGAAGACAAAAAGCGCCTCATTGTTCACAACGACGAGGCGCTTTGTTCAAATGTGATTATTGTTTCCATCCTCGTCATGACTCGAAGGGATAGTTTCAGCTTCAGGGTGCGATGCATACCGACGATCCCTTTGAAGCGGGGACTCCCACAGGTTTTACGAATACATGCGCTCAACTAAGCCGCAAGCCGATAAAATCCAGCTGCATTTTCCCACAGAACCATGGACGCGCTGGCAGGCCCAATCGCATCAACAAGAAGAGTGATATCGCTTGGCAGGAATGGCCGCGGTGCCCGAGTAGACGGCAGATCTGTTCCGAACATCAGTACCTGAGGATTGGAG
>DATEVI010000145.1:0-4601 GCA_035281865.1 Geobacteraceae bacterium
TGCAGCCCATGGGCGAGCAGGAGGGAAGGGTACAGGGAAGCAACATCGCAATGGACGATGGGACCCACAACACCTTCCTCGAACAGGTCGGTGTATCCGCCTTCGAACTCTTCCGCGTGACCGCTTGCCCTTGGAATGGCGGCTCCGCGCCGCAGATATTCCCTGAGAAACAGTGAATTGATCTTGGTCGCGTTTCCCCTGATGATGCAATTCTGGTAAGAATAGGGAAATATGCGGGTCTGCAGGAAGTATGGATAGGAGAGGAGGCGCGACAGGGCGAGCGTTTCACGCACATCGTCCAGGTTGTATTTCTTGAGGACATCGGGGTCTTGCTGATAAATCGAACTTATGTTTTCCCCTTGCAGGTACACCCTTTCTTTGCCCGCCAGTCCGAAATGAACGGCGGCGGCCTTCAGGCCGTGGCTTTCCAACTCCCGCGCACTCACGTCGTAAATTTCCACCAGGAAAAAGGTGTCGACGATATGACGGCCGTAAACATCCCAGCGGGGATAGTCTATGATCCTCTCCGCAACGGTAAACCGGGAGGACCGGACATGGGGCTCGCTGCCGTCCCGGCCCCAGCGGAGCTTAACACCGTGCCGGGCAGCCCTGGCCCGTATATACTCCAGGTCAAAGCGGTATATGTTGTGCCCTTCGATGACATCCGGGTCCCTTTCCCGGATGATTTCTCCGAGCCTCTCGATCATGGCGGATTCGGCCATCTCCGTGCCGAACAGTACTTCCTCATAGCCCGTTTCGTCCATGATGGCGATGGAGATGATCCTGTCCTCCTCCCTGTTCGGGTTCGAGAACTCGTACCCCTCCCGGCAGAACGTCTCGATATCCACCGCAAGACGGTGCAACCCATGGAAATCCATCCCCTTGAACAGGGTCTTGCCGGTCAGGAGAAGATGCTGGTGAACCGGATCGGAGATGAACAGGTAGGGAGCTTCCGGGGAGGAGGGAGTCTTGCCGCTCTTTTTAGAGAGAAAGTCCCTGGCGCCGATACAATCGTGCCAGTCCCTGAAGACGGCCATGAGCCGGTATTCGCCGTCACCTTCCAGAGGCCTGGCTGAGAACTCCCCCGGAAAGTCCTGAAGGAGAAGCGGATGGCCCAGGAGGATAAATGGGTGAAAGGGGTCGTCCCGAAAATGCACCCCCCGATCGTCCCGGATGAACAGGCGAATGAATCGTCCCGCGAGCTCAGCGGCCACTATGCCGGGCGTCCTGTCCGCGCCGAACAGTATCTGTTTTTCCTCGAACACGATTTTTTCCATCTTAACCCCGGGCAAAGGCGAGACAAGTCCTGACGATGCCGCCCTACTCCCCATGCTTGCTCAGATATTCCGCGACACCTTCGGCGGTGGGCTTCATGGCCGCTTCTCCCTGGCGCCAGTTGGCCGGGCAGACTTCACCGTATGCCTCATAGAACTGGATGGCGTCGAGCATACGGTTGGCCTCTTCCACGTTCCTGCCGAACGGGAGATCATTGATCAGGGCATGACGGATCCTGCCGCTCGGATCTACCAGGAAGAGGGCACGCAACGCCACGGATTCCTCAAAGAGTACGCCGTATGACCTGGCAATGGACTTGGTGAGATCCTGCACCAGAGGATACTGGATGTTGCCGATGCCGCCGTTCTCGATTGGCGTATTTTTCCAGGCCAGGTGGGTATATTTCGAGTCGACCGATATCCCGACCACCTCGCAGTTTTTCTCTTTCAGTTCAGGCAGTCGTTTGTTGAAGGCGAGAATCTCGGAGGGGCAGACAAAAGTAAAGTCCAGGGGATAAAAGAAGAGGATGACATACTTGCCACGGAAATCGGACAGCGAAATTTCCCCGAAGCTGTTGTCGGCCAGGACCGCTTCGGCCGTAAAGTCGGGGGCTTCTTTGGTAACGAGGGTTTCAATACTCATACCGCTGACTCCTTTGGAAAGCGAAATATATGGTAAAACCATGATTAAAGAGATACCAGCCAATGCTCCCCGTGTCAACAGGACAAATTTACTCTTTTTTGTCTTCTTTTCTCCGTTACAATAACCTCTATTTATTTACCGTGGCGCTTTGACTTTCATCTTCGCTTCAAATCCTTGCGCTCCCTGGCATTCTACAGTACAAGATACGGTATGGCCGCAAATCGTTCGACCCAGATTCGGCAGTTGAAGGCATCCTCCGCTCGCTGCGGGTACCTTCAACTGCCGTATTTGGTCAAACAAAGAAAGGAACATTTCACAGTGGCAATAGACAAGGCGTTCAATGAGACCGTTGAGTATTATGACAGCTGGATCAGGAAGGCCGTGCCCGGATACGACGAACTGTTTGCCGCGGCGAAGGAACTGATTCCATTTGCCCCGGATGCACCCATCGACGTGCTTGATCTAGGCGCGGGAACAGGACTTTTTGCCCAACAGGTGTTCGGGAAATGCCCGCTGGGGCGGTTCGCCCTATGGGATGTGGCCGGAAAGATGCTGGACGTGGCCAGGGAACGGTTCCACGAGCATCCGGAGCAATTCCGGTACGTTGTGGACGACTACCGCAACCTTGGGAAGGCGGAAAGCTTCGACATGGTCATATCGAGCCTGTCCATCCACCACCTGGAAGACGATGAGAAGCGGGAGTTGTTTCGTCGCATTTATGAAGTCCTTCGGGACCAGGGCATTTTCATCAATATCGACCTGATCAGGGGTCCGACCCCATCTCTGGAGGAATTCTACTGGAATAACTGGCTGGAAAAGATCCGGCGTGCAGGCGCGCCGGAGGATGAAATTCAGGCCGGCATCGAACGCCGGCAGGCCTATGACCGGGACGCGACGCTGGAAGACCAGCTGCGCTGGCTGCGGGAAGCGGGATTCAAGGATGTCGACTGCGTCTACCGCAATTTCAAAATGGGAGTGTTTCTCGGAGTGAAAGGGTAACCGGCCGGATTCTATCCCTCCCCCAGAATCCTGTCATACACACGCCGCACCTCTTCCGTGATCCGCTCATAGTCCTTCATGAGCGCATCGCCCGGATTGCGGAGTTTCTCGTCGTAGCCGAGGCGTCGGGCCAGTTTATTCAGGTATTCCTTCGATCCACCCAGGTCGTTCATGGAATAATCGTGGATGAGACGGAGCCGGTTCTCCAGCTGGCGTAGGAAGGTATAGCCTTCGTGCAGGGGCCGGCAATCCGCGTCGGGGATGATGCCGGCGGCGTGAAGTGCCTGGAGGGCCTTGATGGTATTGACGCTTCGGATATCAGGGAACTCCCTGCCGTATTTCAACTGGAGATACTGCACTATAAATTCCACATCGACCATGCCGCCCCGGCCGGTCTTGATGTTGTAACTTCCTTCCGTTTCTTTCGCCAACTCCTGTTCCATGCGCATGCGCAAGCGATGAATCTCATTGCGCACCGCCTCGTCTGCTCCCCTTCCGTAAACGGTATCACTGATTATTTCATCGACAGCGTCCTTGAGCGGCCCTTCACCGATGACTACCCTCGCCTTGGTCAGGGCCTGGCGTTCCCAGATCTGCGCCTCGTCCCGGTGATAGTTCCTGAACGATTCGAGGGAGGTGACCAGAGGACCCGCATTGCCCGAGGGACGGAGGCGGGTGTCGATCTTGTACACATACCCTTCCCGGGTCGGAGTGGAGAGAATGGATATGATCTTTTGCCCAAGCCTGGCGAAATATTCGTGGTTGGTTGTCTTTTTATCGCCGTCCGTGGTCCCCTGGTGGTCGTAGACGTAGATGATATCCAGGTCGGAGTGATAGTTGAGCTCCCCTCCCCCCAGTTTGCCCATGCCGATTACGGCAAAATCGGCCACATGGACCGACCCGTCTTCGTCAACCCAGGTGGGACGGCCGAACCTTTCCAGTTCTGCCTTTGCCAGCACGCAGGCGGCGGCCAGACAGATCTCGGCAAGCCTGGTAAGCCTTATCGCCGTTTCGCTCTGGTCCGGCTTGCTATAGATGTCTTCCATTCCGATCCGGAGGAACTCCTCGTGACGATACCTGCGCAGTACATCGAGGCGATCCTCGAAATACTCCGCCTGTTCCAGGAGGATACGGAGCTCCGATTCGGACATCTCCCGCCCGATGAACTGCGAGGCAGACGAGCTGTCCACCATGTTGTCCAGGAGTTCGGGATGGACAATGAAGATTTTGGAGAGGAACTCCGACATGCCGAGAAGCGACACCAGCAGCCTGAGCAATTCCCTGTTCGCCGCGAGAAGGGCATAGAAACTGGAACGGGGTCCCACGGCACGGAGAAAGCGTTCCAGGTTTGCCAGAGCCATGTCGGGGTCCGGGGCGGCAAACACCTCCTGCAGCAGAAGCGGCGCTAACTTTTCCAGAAGACGGCGGCCCCGCTCGGTCAGGTGGAAGAAAGGTGGGCCGTCTCTGAGCAGGAGCAGGTTTTCAAAGGCGGTTTCGACGTTTTCAAAGCGGCGCTCCGCCAGCATGTCTTTTACCAGGTCCGAATCGGCACCGGGGTCAAAAAAGATATATATCTCCGGACTGATATCTTCCCTGAGTTTTTTGTCCCGGGTTAGGAACAGGTCCCCGTAGACGGAGGAAACCCTCTGTCGGTGTCCTTCAAGGGTTTCCGTAAACCGCTGTGG
>DATEVI010000146.1:0-3655 GCA_035281865.1 Geobacteraceae bacterium
CGACCGGCATCACCTGGGACCCTTGTACCGCTTTGTCCATACCCATCGGGTTACGGACGAGGGAGGGAAAGTAATCGGTTACCGTAACCTGGAATCGGTCAGGAATTCCCTGAAAGGCGTGATGATCCGGAGGAAAAAGAAAGAGGTCCTTGCGCAGCTTCCGGAGCGGATCGACAAGAACTTCTTTGTTTCCATGACTCCCGAGCAATGGGACATCCATGAGGAAAACAGGGAGATCGTGGCCAAGCTCGTCGCCAAATGGCGGCGCTACCGCTTTCTCTGCGAGGCAGATCAGCGGCGGATGCAGATTGCCCTTGCCGTCATGCGCATGGCGTCAGACAATACGTATCTCGTTGATCGGAAGACGAACTTCGGCCCGAAGTTGGAAGAGTTGGAAATCCTCCTGAAGGAGTGGATCGTCGAAGGTGACGAAAAAGTGGTCATTTTCAGTCAATGGCTGCGGATGAACGAGTTGGTGGAAGGTGTGCTGACACGCAACGGCATCGGTTTTGTCCACCTGAACGGTTCCGTACCGTCAAAGGAACGGAAAATGCTGATGACCAGATTCCGCGAGGACCCTGTCTGTAAAGTCTTCCTTTCCACCGACGCGGGCGGGGTCGGCCTGAACCTCCAGAGCGGCTCGGTCGTCGTGAACATGGATATCCCATGGAACCCCGCGGTCCTGGAGCAGCGCATCGCGCGGGTGCACCGCATGGGTCAGAAAAAGTCCGTTCGGGTTGTGAACTTCATCAGCAAGTCCTCCATAGAGGAGCGAATTCTCGATCTGCTTCGTTTCAAAAAATCGCTTTTTGCAGGGGCATTGGACGAGGACGGCGCCGACACGGTCATGGTTGGCGAGTCGCAAATGGACTCGTTCATGCGTTCCGTGGAAGAGGCAACGGATACGCCGGCACGACCGGATGCCGATGCGGTGAGGGAGGAGCGACAGGAGGAGGAAAAGGAAGCGACTCTGTCCGATGACGCTGCATCGGGGGATGAGGTTCCCGAAAATTACGGAATTCCTCCCGTCGGAGAAGCCGTGGATTTGTCAGACCTCTTCGCCAAGGGAGCGGAATTTCTGGCGAGTTTGAGCAAGGCGGTTTCCGGGGCTGGTGAAAAATCAGTGGAAAAGACACTTGGCCCCATGATCGGCAAAGATGAATCAACGGGAACAAGTTATCTGAAGATACCTCTCCCGGAACCGGAAGTCATAACGCAGATCGTTTCAGGTTTGGGACAGCTGTTCAAGGGGTTCATGCAGAGTAAGAGATAGCGGAAGTGCTCGAATGACTGCAAAAAGAAAAGGTGATCAGGCTGTCCTTTAACATTGATTAATTGGAGGAAAAATGAAATTACCCGATAAACATGGGCACTTCGGTCAATTCGGCGGGAGGTATGTCTCCGAGACATTGATGCCCATTCTCCAGGAACTGGAGAACGCCTATAATCAGTACAAAAACGACAAAGAGTTCAAGGAAGAATTCGCCTATTACCTGCGTGATTATGTGGGCCGTCCGAATCCCCTCTATTTTGCCGAAAAACTTACACAAAGGCTGGGGGGAGCGAAGATTTTTCTGAAGCGTGAAGACCTGAACCATACCGGCGCCCACAAGATCAACAACACCATCGGTCAGGGACTTCTGGCCAAGCGGATGGGCAAGAAACGTGTCATCGCCGAGACCGGCGCCGGACAGCACGGCGTTGCTACAGCGACAATCGCCGCACTGTTCGGCATGGAGTGCGAGATCTTCATGGGCGAGGAGGATATTCACCGGCAGTCGCTCAACGTCTTCCGCATGAAACTGCTCGGCGCCAAGGTAACATCCGTAACTTCCGGAACCGCCACGCTGAAGGATGCCATGAACGAGGCCATGCGCAATTGGGTAACACATGTGCGTGACACGTTCTATGTCATCGGCACCACGGCCGGTCCTCATCCATATCCAGTGATGGTGAGGGATTTTCAGTCGGTTATCGGGCGGGAGGCAAAGGCTCAACACAAGAAAGTCGAAGGGAGACTTCCTGATTACCTGGTAGCCGCCGTCGGTGGCGGAAGCAATGCTCTTGGGCTCTTTTATCCGTTCCTGAATGATACGGAGGTGAGAATGATCGGGGTCGAGGCGGCCGGCTACGGCATCGACTCGGGCAAGCATGCGGCGCCCCTCTGTGCAGGTACGGTTGGTGTTTTACACGGCAACAAGACTTACCTGCTCCAGGATGAATACGGCCAGATAGCCCATGCCCACTCCATCTCCGCCGGACTCGATTATCCGGGGGTCGGTCCCGAGCATGCCTGGATGAAAGAGACCGGTCGCGCGGAATACGTTTCCATAACCGACGAAGAAGCGATGGAAGGGTTCCGGGCGCTCACCCTGGAAGAGGGAATCCTGCCGGCCCTGGAATCGTCCCACGCCATCGCCCACGTGCTGAAACTGGCGCCGACCCTACCGAAGGATAAGACCATCATAGTCTGCCTGTCCGGCCGGGGAGACAAGGACATCCACACCGTGGCCGAGGTCATGGGGGTGAAGCTGGATTGATTCGTAAATGGTGAACCGGAAACGAGTCACTACGCGAGGGGCGCCCGTTTTTTAATTTTCCCTTCCTGCTCCGTTTATGGCAATCTTCCTGCCAAGGGCGTATGCCTTGGATCGGGCTCGCGGGCTAAGCCCCTCCTCCGGGTCGCGGCGGACCGAGCCTATGAACAGCGTCTCCACTTTTCCCGCCCCGAGTAATCGTGACACTTTTTTCAGCAATTTGCCGCAATCGGTCCCGAGCCGTGCGATCAATGCGGGCGCCGCGGAGGAGACCACGATGACGGCGCGCTTGTTCCTGGCCCGTATCCTTTGTTTCGGAAGTGCCCCCCACGGCCAGTAGGCGTAGCAGACCAATCGTTCGACGAACCGTTTCATCAATGCCGTAACCGTCCCGAAGTTAATGGGCGAGGCCAGGATGAAGACTTCGCTGGCCTCCAGTCGGTCCAGAATCGACGGCAGGTCGTCCGCCATTTCGCATTTTCCCCGGATGCTCCCCTCTCCCTGCGTGCAGACCCGGCAGTTGCTGCAGAACTCTATGCGCCGGTCCAGCAAGTTAATTTTCTCCACATCGGCGCCAAGTGCACGGGCTGCCTCAAGGATCTCATCAACGGCAGACTCGACAACACCTCCTTTTCGGTAACTTCCCACAACTGCAGTGACCTTCATTGTCCCTCCCCATGCTGTGACTACAAAGATGGTTTCTTTACTGTCTTATTTTTGCTTCGGCCATGTAATTATTTACTGTAAACAATATCTTGAGAAGTATATAATGCCGCTGGTATTGCACTTCTTTACCTGTTATTTCATGAATTTTCCAGTTTTTCAGCAGAAAGGATCCGCTGCTGGGAATTGTGCATCCCCGACTGTTAAGAAAGTCCGACGCAGGACGGGTATTTGGCTTTCCGGAGGGCGAAGGGCGGATCGAAAATGACCGTGTGGAATCCACTTTTCACCAGATCCTACGGAACAAGAAACAAAATCAACTGAGGTGAACAAAAGATGTCGGAAGCATATGCTCGGGAAATGTTTGAAAAAGCGCTGGAAGCAATAGCCGGCGGGCAGGAATATCTTGCATTGAGCTATCTTGAACAGGCACGAACAATGGAAAAAGACCCCTT
>DATEVI010000147.1:0-2360 GCA_035281865.1 Geobacteraceae bacterium
CGAGATGGAGGTGGGGGATGATGTGATTCAGTATGACGATTGTGCGTGCGTCGAATTTTATCGACGGGCCTGAAAAACAGAACATGCTGCCGTTTTGTGCCGGCTTTGACGGGTGTGCTCCGTGGGTATAGCACTCCTTCATGCCAAGGTCCATGTTGAGCGTCTTGATCTCCTTCGGCACGACCACTTCTGCGCTCTGCGTCAGATACGACCAGTGTTGAGGCTTGCAGGTCCTGAAGGTCTCTTTTGTAACAACGTCCAGGTGGAAATAGTTTTTCGCCAGGTATTCACGGAGCCATTCTTCGGGAAAGCTGATATTGATGCCGTGGGTGATCAGGAGTTCGTTGCCGGCTTCATGGCGACCCGCCAGGACACCGGCGAAATCGAAAGGGAAAAGATCCTGAATCTTCGGGAAGAGACTTAAAAAAAACTCCTCCGAATTGCAGGAAATGCTTTTGTGGATGATTTCGAGGAGTGTTATCGCATCGCCGTTGGAGAGACAGGAGCCGATGTCCGGAAGTTCGGATGAAGATTCGGTTAACCCTTTGCTTCCATAGTGCATATTGCACCTCGTTTCCCGGGTTCAGGAGCAGCATCCTCCTCCAGCACCCTGATCCGTTTATCCCTGAGTCATTCGTTGATCAATTCCATAGCGCGGCCGATTCCCGCGTCGATCCTAACTGCTTCGGCAGGAAAGTTTCGCATGCATTCTCACTCAGTCACTACTTGTCTCTTATGTTCGGTCGAACTGCCGATCTCCAGGACAGTCAAGGCATCGGTGCCGGAAAGCAGGCTGCGGCAGTCGGTCGAATCACGTGAAAACATTGGTCTGAGCTCCCTCCCAAACGACCTCACTGTCGGAGGCCCGGACGGGGCAATGCGAAGGATGCAGGATATTCTCCCGATAACCGTTAGGTTCGAGAGATGCTGCCGAATAAGGCAACGTTAGCACAGCAGGCAGTTAAATTCAATCCGTCACATTATCGCTCTTCAATGTTGTTGCTCACGTTTATGAAATGTCACAGCCGGATTTTTGATGATTAATGAGTTATTGCGGCGAAGCAAGCTTCTGTCAGGTGGTCTCACCATGCATACACAATTTCCGCCTCAACCTGATCGTTTATGGAATACCTGCCGAAGATGGATTGAGAAGGGCCGGTAAACGCGACTGCCGTTATGCCTGCCTTCCAGGAATCGGTGAACACGTACCAGGCATTCACCTTTCCCATTCCGTCGCCATGCTCGGGGTTATAGACAATGTTCAGATTGGTTTCCACCTTCTGATTCATCCAGAATATTTTCAGATTTGCCCAGAGCAGGGTTTCGAATTTCCGGTCGTAGAGAGTCTCCGGCCTGTCGATTATGACGGTCTGCTGGGCTTGCATGGTCAACAGCACGTCCTCGATGATGCGGTAATCCACGCCGACGCCGTAAGCGAACGTATCGCTCCTGTGCTCATTGGGATTCAGGGGGAATACTCCTGGTGCAGGCACGGAAGGATATCCCCACAGCTCCTGCTGGGTGTTGAAAAACCGGTCGAAAGCATAGGCCGCCTCCGCCCGCAGGCTCCAGTCCCCTATTACGGTTGCGGCGTCCAGTCCGATGGAAGTCGTTTTGTGAAAGTCCGGGACGTATCCGGGGTCTATCAGAATCTTGTCGGGCTGGGGGTTGATTACCAGCGCGGTAGTTTTGAACACGGGTCTCGGGTCATATCCGTGAAACAGGTTTATGGCCCATTCGATGTCTCCCGCGTGTTGCACTCGCAAGCCGACGGCGCTGTTTTCGATCGTATGCGGCGGCAGGTCAGGTTCACTTGGGATGATCTCCGCATTCGGTATCTGAGTAAATTCAGAGATGACAGATGTCCCAAACCATCGCTCGTTCGGCATGGGAAGGCGGTAAGGAACGAACATGGGGACCCAGACCGCATCCAGGCTCCAGTCGCCCCTGTTCAGATTCGCGGACAGGGAGGGTACGCCGATCTTGCGGTCTTCCAGCGGCCTCAGGATGAACCGGGTGTAGTCCCAGGGATTCAGAAGGTCGTTTATGGGATACTCGTCGAGCCTTCCCCAGGCGTAGCGCTGGATTCCAGCACGCAGCTCCAGATCATTTGTTGCATGGGCGACATACAATTCCTTGAACTCCAGAAAGGGCGTGTTGCTCTGGTAGACCTCGTCGAATTTCTTGAGCAGGGCATGGTCACGGGCGGGGAGATTTACGGTTCCGTCCCACCCCCCTTCCAGCCAGGAATGGAAGCGCCACGTCGATGGAGGCGTATTGATTTTCAGCCTGCCGGTGAAGCTCGGATATTCTTCCTCGCTGTTATCGTCCAGCGCCACGACACCGCGCAGGTCAAGCCT
>DATEVI010000148.1:0-9616 GCA_035281865.1 Geobacteraceae bacterium
GAAAACAAAATCCATAATCGCGTCAAGAAACAGATGGAAAGGACCCAGAAAGAATATTACCTCAACGAGCAGATGAGGGCGATTCAGAAGGAACTGGGGGGTAAGGATGATTTCAAGCAGGAGATTCAAGAGCTTGAAGAAAAAATTGTAAAGCAAGAGCTCTCAAAAGAAGCCAAGCAAAAGGCTTTGTCCGAAATCAAGAAACTCAAGTTCATGTCGCCGATGTCTGCCGAAGCGGCGGTAGTCAGGAATTATGTCGACTGGCTGGTTTCACTTCCCTGGGGTAAGTTCTCAAAGGAAAAAGATGAGATATGTGAAGCTGAAGCCATCTTGCATGCCGATCATTACGGCTTAGACAGAGTAAAGGAAAGAATTCTCGAATATCTTTCGGTTCATTCCCGGGTGCAAAACAATAAAGGACCGATTCTTTGCTTTATCGGACCTCCCGGGGTTGGGAAGACTTCTCTTGCCCGCTCCATAGCCAGAGCAACCGGCAGAAACTTCGTTAAAATGTCACTGGGCGGCCTGCGTGACGAAGCGGAAATCAGGGGCCACAGAAGAACATATGTTGGTGCAATGCCGGGCAAGATCATCCAGAACCTGAAAAAAGCCGCTACGAGTAATCCACTCTTCTTGCTGGATGAAATCGACAAGATGAGTTCTGACTTCCGAGGGGATCCGGCCTCAGCGCTCCTTGAGGTTCTTGACCCGGAACAAAACTCTGTATTTAATGACCTTTTCCTCGATGTGGACTATGATCTGTCCCATGTGATGTTCATCACGACAGCGAATTCACTGCACTCGATTCCACGGCCCCTTCTCGATAGACTTGAGGTCATTAAAATAGAAGGATATACGGAAAGCGAAAAGCTCGCCATAGCCAGACAGTATCTCGTCAAAAAACAGCTGAAACTGCACGGATTGGAAGAGCAGGACATTACGTTCACCAATAAGGCGTTAGCAGAGATTATCCGGTATTATACACGTGAAGCCGGAGTCAGAAATCTCGAAAGAGAAATAGCTGATGTGTGCCGTAAAACAGTCCGAAGAATAGCCAAGGGCAGCGAAAATAAGGTGTCGATACAGCCAGCAAAGCTTAAAGACTTCCTGGGTCCGCACAGATTTGCCGTCTCAATAGCCGAAGAGACGGATACCATCGGAGTTGTAACCGGCATGGCATGGACGGAAACAGGTGGCGACCTTCTAACTATAGAAGTCGCAGTCGTTCCAGGCCAAGGGAAGCTGACGATTACCGGCAAACTTGGCGAGGTGATGCAGGAATCAGTTCAGGCGGCATTCACATATGTACGCTCGCGCTCGGATTTTTTCGGTCTGGAGCGTGATTTTTATCGAAATCTCGACATTCATGTTCACGTGCCCGAAGGCGCCATTCCAAAAGACGGACCGTCTGCCGGCATCTCGATAGCGACAGCCATTGCTTCAGCATTGACAAGGAAACAGGTGAGACGTGATGTTGCCATGACAGGAGAAATAACCCTCCGTGGAAGAGTTTTGCCGATAGGCGGATTGAAGGAAAAAATTCTTGCCGCCAAGAGAGGAAATATAAAGACTGTTCTGATACCTGGAGACAATAAGAAGGACTTGGCGGATTTTCCTGATGAGATAGTGAAAGGAATGAAAATTCATCTCGTTGGCCACATGGATGAAGTCATTTCATTTTCAGTTCTTGGAGGTTTTTGTGATTCAATGGAGGCTAACACATTGGAAAACCATTCACAAATAATGGATGGAACCGGGGCGGCCCATTAATCAACTCTTTACAGCAAAATTGACTTGACACCGGGAGAGCCCTTTTGCTATATATATCCGACGCGATGCGGCTCTTTATAAATATTTTGCTCCCTAGGGATGCAGACAACTTCACAAACCGCATTGTTAAGTTAAGCTTTTATCAATAAGCCAACACCGGAAGTATCAAGCTCTTTTTCAAAAATAGTTTTTGTTTGCGGGGTCGTAGTTAAGTCGGTTATAACGCCGGCCTGTCACGCCGGAGGCCGCGGGTTCGAGTCCCGTCGACCCCGCCATATACCCGGGCGAATAGCTCAGCTGGGAGAGCGCCAGCCTTACAAGCTGGATGTCACAGGTTCGATCCCTGTTTCGCCCACCAAATACAATCGGGAAAGGTCTCCTTTCCCGATTCTCATTTGAGCACAGCATCGAGAATTGCGATGTTGAAGAACAAATGCCAAATAAGAATCGACAATGTGCAGAGATCCTATTTGCTTTGTACTAAGCGTTTTGAAGACTGTTTAACCAGGGGGGTCGTAGTTAAGTCGGTTATAACGCCGGCCTGTCACGCCGGAGGCCGCGGGTTCGAGTCCCGTCGACCCCGCCATTTCTTGAGAGGGTCATGCAACGAGCATGACCTTTTGCTTTATCTACAAAAAACTGCTTCTTGATTCATTGCCCCTTTCCCTTGACTTCATTCAGGAAACACTCTATTCTTTAGCTTTCAAAACCAGACGAAAACATCTAAATTTTAAACGGAAAACTATTTTTTCCGCTTGTACATTTTCAATCATGGATACAACTCTAAGTACTTTGCCGACAAACTTTAGTGCATAAGCACAGGCATGGACACAATAATGGCATTAATGTAAGAAATCATTCTTGGGAAGATAAACAGACCACTGAAAAGGGCTTATTTTTGAAAACAGTTGTAGTAGTCCCTACATACAATGAAAGAGACAATATTGAGAGGCTTGTTCACCAGATATTAGCTCAGGACACCAGCCTTCATGTGCTCATAGTCGATGACAACTCTCCCGACGGCACTGGGGACTTGGTTGACAGTCTGGCATCGGTAAATAGTCGCGTCCATGTACTGCACCGCAAAGCCAAGCTTGGCCTTGGCTCTGCCTATCGCGACGGCTTCAGGCTTGCCCTTGACAAAGGGGCGGCTTACATAATTGAAATGGACGCCGATTTTTCGCATGACCCGCAAAATCTGGGGGTCTTTTTGGAACATATAAAAAAATTCGACCTGGTGGTAGGCTCCCGTTATCTTCATGGCGTTAGCGTTGTAAACTGGCCGATACGCAGGCTTATGTTAAGCTATTTAGCAAACGTCTACACAAGATTTGTCACCGGACTTCGCGTATCGGATTGCACAAGCGGTTTCAAATGCTTTCGCCGCGAGGTTATCGAGTCAATAGATCTTGATAAGATAAAATCAGATGGTTACTCCTTTCAGATCGAAATGAAATACCGATGCGTTGAGAAGGGTTTCAAGATAAGCGAGATACCAATTATCTTCATCGACCGCCATTCCGGCACTTCCAAAATGTCAAGGAAGATTGTCCGTGAGGCGATAATCATGGTCTGGAAGCTGAGGATTGGTTCGCTCTTTGGAAAATTTTGTCAAACCGGAGAATCGGATGATAAACGAAAGCTGGGCGCTACTATGTGAAATTGGCTTTTGGGGATGGATTCTTTCAACTGTCGGCATGACTGTTCAAACGTTCACTCGAAAGGATAATTTCAACAAGAAATATGCATTATTGTGGGGTGCCGGAATGACGGGTTTTTACGCCTTCTGGATTTATGGAATGATCCGCGCCTGACACCAAGGACACACTGGCTCAGGCTTTCGTCGCAATTCCGTCTCCCCTCTCAATGCTCTCCATAAGACAACAATAGTGAATTCTCCGTGAAGAGAATAATATCAACAAAAAAGAAAGCTCCATGAACTTATATACATGCAAACTTGGACACCCTGATGGCAGGATCACAGAAAAAGAGGTTGAAGCCCACAACCCGCAGATGTTGAAACAGAGCCTCGAAGAGCAAGGATTTTTTGTATTTGAAATCAGGAAAAAGCCTCTTCAGTTTTTATGGGACAAAGGATATGCCCGGCAAAAAGTAAACAACAAGGATCTTATATCGTTTAACCAGGAACTTCTCGTTCTTACAAAAGCGGGGTTGCCGATAGTCAAATCGCTTGACGGCATACTTGAAAATGCAGAAAAAGGCACGCTGGCTGAAATTCTTCAGGCAGTTCGTGAAGATATAAAGGGAGGAGCTGCCCTTTCCGATGCTTTTGAAAGATATCCAAAAGCTTTTCCACGACTGTATATCGCCTCCATACGCGCAGGTGAAAGAACGGGGGATCTGCCTAAGACAATAAAACGTTATGTCGAATTCCTGAAGAGAGCGGAGGGATTGAAAAAAAAGCTCCTTGCCTCTTTGCTGTATCCGATGATCCTAATCACGGTCGCTTCTATGGCTATCGCCCTGCTCCTTCTGTATGTTGTGCCCACCTTCACTCAGATTTACGCCGATTCCGGTTCCCAACTGCCCATGGCCACCCGATACCTGATAGCTGTTACATCTTTTCTCAAATCGAATGTCCTGTTTTTTATCATTATGGTGGTCGCAGGAGTAGTATTGTTTCGACGCTGGGTTTCAACGGAAACCGGGCGATACTGGATCGACAACTTCAAATTGCGCCTCCCTTTTGTCGGAAACCTGGTCATCAAGTACGCGGTTGTGAGTTTTACCAGGACATTTGCAACAGTTGTCGGGAGCGGTGTCCCCATTGTGGAATCCCTCAAAATGTCCGTTGGAACTCTAAATAATAAAATACTGGAGCGCAAACTTCTGGAAGCAATCACACGGGTCGAAGAAGGCTCCAGACTTTCAACGGCACTGGAATCAGTTGACCTGATGCCTCCTCTTGCACTTCGGATGCTCGCAGTCGGTGAATCGACAGGATCGCTTGAGGAAATGCTGGTCGACATTTCTGAATTCTATGAACAGGAAGTCGAGGGACGCCTGACATTTCTGACTACAATAATAGAACCCGCAATAATGCTGTCCATGGGACTCATTATTGGTATAATTGTCCTGACCATGTATCTGCCGATCTTTAAAATAGCTTCAACCGTTGCACAATGATCGTTTGCAGACTTAAATTATAAACTCATTGCTGACACAATGCAGACAATAGAAAAATCAAAGTACGTAAAGGCAAAAATGACCCAGACTTTCAAAAGAAAAAAAATCGGAGAGATACTTATTGACAGGGGAGATTTGGATCCGTCCGATCTTCCATTTGTCCTTGATATTATAAAAACAACTGGAGAGCGTTTTGGAAACGTTTGCCTTAACAACTCCCTTATTACGGAAGATGCTCTGGCAAACGCGCTGGCTCAACAGTTCGGCATGGAATACGTTGACCTCAAGACTTTCAAAATGAGTGAGGGCATCCTGGATGAGCTGCCCGCTGATGCAATCTATCGTTACCGTTTCGTTCCGCTCGAACTGAGAGACGATACCCTTATTGCAGCCATATCTGACCCGACTGATGTAATAAAGATTGATGAACTCGAAATCCTTCTCGACAAACCCATAGTTTTCAAGCTTGCTACGGAATCTGCCGTAGAATCAGTCTTGCAAAAGGGAGAAGGCACCGGCAGGGTTCTCAAAGGGGTTTCCGAGGACTTCATGCTGCAGATCGTCAAGGAAACCGACAGGGGGGAGGAAATTTTATCGGTCGAAGCCATAACAGCGGATACGAGCCCGATAATAAAGCTGATTAACTCAACACTTATGGATGCGCTTACCAAACGAGCCAGCGATATACATATTGAAACCGCCCAGGAAGGGGTAGTTGTCAAATACCGGGTTGACGGGGTCCTCTACAGAGCTATGGATAACATAGACCTCCATTTTCAGGCTCCCATCATCTCCAGGCTGAAGGTAATGAGCGAGCTGGACATTTCGGAGAGACGCATCCCCCAGGACGGGCGATTCAAAGTCAGGTCGAACGGAAAATCCATAGACTTTCGCGTCTCCATAATGCCGAGCGCATTCGGCGAAGATGCTGTCATCCGTATCCTCGACAAAGACAGTATCTCTGCCAATATAAAAAAACTGACGCTTGAGGCGCTAGGCATTAATCCAAGAGAAATAAAAAGAATTCGCAAAGCCATTCGGGAGCCTTACGGAATGTTTCTGGTTACCGGACCGACAGGCTCCGGAAAAACCACGACTCTCTATGCCGCCCTTTCCGAGATTCAAACCGGTGAAGACAAAATCATTACCATTGAAGATCCGGTTGAATACCTGTTGCAGGGAATCGTCCAGATCCCGGTGAATGAAAAAAAAGGACTGACCTTCGCCCGCGGGCTGCGTTCAATCCTGAGACATGACCCGGACAAGATAATGGTGGGCGAAATCCGCGATCCGGAAACGGCACAAATTGCGGTGCAATCCGCACTCACCGGCCATCTGGTTTTTACCACTGTCCATGCTAACAACATTTTTGACGTAATCGGGCGCTTCATTCATATGGGCATAGATCCGTACAATTTTGTTTCGTGCCTGAACAGTGTTCTTGCCCAGCGCCTAATCCGTAAAATCTGTCCGAGATGCAAGGAACCTGTGAGCCACTCACCTGAAACTCTTGTGGAGTCCAACATTGATCCCGCTGCGTGCGAAAATGTGACATTCTACGAAGGAAAGGGATGCGACGACTGCAACGGCACAGGCTATCGCGGGCGTTCCGCCATTATCGAAATTCTTTATTTTACCGATGAGATCCGGGAAATGGTGATTTCCAAAGCACCTATCGCACAGTTGAAAAAAGCCGCCAGAGAGGCCGGCACCATTTTCCTGCGTGAGGCCGCTCTGGAAAAAGTTTTCGCGGGAGAAACAACGTTGCGAGAAATCAACAGGGTAACTTTTGTGGAAACATGATGCCCTTGAAGCGAGCGAGATAAACGATTTATGTTCAAAAGGCAATCACTAGGACTGGAAATATCCCGTGACGGGTTAAAAATGGTCGTGTTGGGCGGAAAGAAAAAGGCGCCGAAGCTGATTTCGTTTGCGTCAAACAGCTTCCCAGACGAAACCATGCAATTTTCATTCAAGGAACCGAACGTTTCCAACTCCGCCCTCTTTGTCAGAACGGTCCGCGAAACCCATGTGAAACTGCTTACTTCATCTGCTCGCGTCTCCGTATCTTTGCCGGATTCCGTGGGGCGGGTAATGATTCTTGATCTGGAAACAAGGTTCAAGAGCAGACAGGAGGGAGCAGACATAATCCGGTGGAAACTGAAGAAGAGTTTTCCCATAGATATCGACAGCATTCATCTCGATTACCAGGTACTGCGGGAAAGTGAAACCGGCGGGATGCTGACACTCGTTTCCGTGATAACAAAAGAGATAATCAACCAGTATGAGGATCTGCTGGTTGAAGCAGGACTTGAACCGAACCGTATTGACTTCTCCACATTCAACCTGTACCGTCTGTTTTCCGATCGGCTGGAGATATCCGAGAATTCTGCATTTCTCACCTATTTCGGAGGGATTCTCGGCATCACCATTTTTTACGAAGGAATGCCGGAATTCTACCGGGCCAAGGAACTTCCGTCGGCCGGTTTCAACACTGAAAGAATATTTCGGGAGATAAATAGTTCCCTGGCAGTGTATCGGAGCAGTCACCCGGGTCATCTGTTAAGCGATGTATACTGCGCAGCACCTCTTCAGGCAACATCGGATTTCTCGGCACTGGTTGCCGAAGCGACCGGTATGGAACCCTACCGGCTTCAAGCGGGCGATTTTGTAACTGGAAATAATGGGCTGTACTGTAACGGCGAGACACTGCAGAGTCTATCCCCTGCCCTCGGCGCGGCAATAAGGAACCTGTGATGCAGTTCAAGATAAATCTGGCAACAAGAACCTATGTCAACCGAAAAAATCTCAATATTGCCATGGCTGCAGCGTTGGTCATATTGCTGTTTCTGCTTCTTATTCAGGCGAGATTAGTTATTCACAATGTGGGGGAAATAAACCACCTGAGTTCTGAACAGACAGCCCTTGAAACGCGGTCGAAGAAACGGGGGGTCGTATTCTCGGAAAGTGATTATGCAAAGTTGCAGGCAGACATCAAGTTTGCCAACAGCATCATAAACAGAAAAACATTTGACTGGATCGGACTGCTCAACAGGCTGGAGAGTGTCGTCCCGCAGGGAATAACCCTTTCTTCCGTCGCGCCTGACACAAAAGAGCGGACTCTCAAGTTGTCCGGAATGTCCCTGAACTTCGGACGAATACGACAATTCATGGAAAATCTTGAAGAATCGAATTTTTTCTCTGAGGTTTACCTTGAGAAACAGGATGAATCGAAAACGCCAGATGACCGAAAGGTCATATCTTTTTCCATTGCGTGCAAATTCGCGTCTTAAGGTGTTATGAAGATTTTTTTTGAAATTATAAGAATGCGAAAAAAGTCTTGTCTTGCGATCATTGCGCTGGCACTTGCCAATATACTCCTGTATATCTTTATAATGAGCTTTCAGGCATCAAAGCTGGAAGCATTGCGGAATGATTGGTTTGAGAAGAGACAGAGACCCTCCGTCGGAGCTTTGGACAAGACTTATATCTTTTCCCAGGGGAAAAATGATCTTGCTGCTTTTGAATCGCGCATTCCACCCAAAAGGGATTTCATGCGGGTTGTTGGAGAACTGTTCGAGATTGTCTCCAATAATGGACTCTCCATCGGCAGCGTCGGATACAAACCCGAACTGATCAAGGACAGAGACCTCCTTGTCTATGGTCTGAACTTCTCCGTAACAGGGAGCTACGCCGCAGTCAAGAGCTTCATCGCCGACATAGAACAGTCATCGGAAATGGTCTCCATTGATCATATCACTCTCACAGGCGCCGAGGCGTCCCCGGATTCCGTACAGGTTTCGGTCCGGATTTCAGCTTTTTTCACAACAGGGAAACCATGAACAGACAGAAACTGCTACTCTCCGTGCTACTCGCAGTTCTGGTGTTATCTGTCGCCTACAGCATATGGAAAATGCCCAGGCAAAAGACTGTTGCGACGCTTCCCCATCCACCGGGCTCCGCTGCACAGGTTAAGAAGACTCCTGATAAAGCTGTTTCCGATGAAAACAGGGTTCGCATGGACCTGTTGGACCGGAAATCAGAGAAATTTTCCGGCTTCAAAAGAAACATTTTCGGGCCGATTATCCAGGAACAGAGGAAACCCACGGCAAAACGTGCTGCGCCTGCCGTCAGGCCCGTGCCGCCGATTCAAATGCCACAGCCCTCCCCTGTCCAGAGAGATATGGCTCAGTTCACGTTCCTGGGATTTCTGAAGAAGGACAACAGAAAAACGATCTTCCTTACCAGCAATAATGAGATATTCCTGGTCAAAAAGGGAGATATTATAGCAGGTAAATATAATGTTGCTGATGTAACCGATGAAATGATGACCATTCGATCATCGACAAATGGAGGGGAAATCATTATCCCCCTGGTTGAAAACATGCCTCTCAATGTGACGGGGCAGTAAAATTCCCCGCGAGGAGAATCTCCCATGCAACGGATAATGAGAACTATGCTGGTGATCTGCTGTCTGGCTTTACTTGCAGGTTGCACCGCCGGACGTACTACTTTCGACAAGGCGCAAAGACTGGAGCGGGAAGGAAAACTGGACGAAGCATACATAAAATATGCTGAAGTTTCCATGGCCAATCCGGACAAACAGGAATACCGGATGAGTGTGCTCAGAACCGGCGAACAGGCTGCAAGGATTCATCTTCAGAGAGCTGAAGATTATATGGCTGCAAAGAATTACGAC
>DATEVI010000149.1:0-2657 GCA_035281865.1 Geobacteraceae bacterium
TCGCCGTTCTCCGCGGACCGGAACCACTTTCACCACAACCTTCTCGATCTGGGGTTTCACAATCCGGAGTCGGTGCTGGTCATCTATGTAATCCAAACCGTGTTGGCCCTTTCCGCGATTTACCTCCGCTACTATTCCGATTGGTTCCTCCTCGGCGGGTATATCCTCTTTTCCGCGACGGTTATTTCGATATTCGGCATGGCCCGGAAATACGGTTGGCGTCTGAAGCGCTTCGACTTCCTGGATATCGTTATAGTCGGCAGACTGAAGAAATTGCGGGACGAAGGGGTCTTCATCAGATTTCTCTTCAGGACCTTCCGGGCAGTGGTGCCGATGCTCCTGCTATTCACCTGTCTCATTCCCTCGCAATTTCCGGTTTACGTGGCCTGGTCGGCGCCGGTCATTGCGGTCATGATCTTAGCCGTGTGGTTTCTGCGCGATGACAGATTGGGCGTGGTTATTCGTCCGGCACTCTATCTGCTGATCCCCTTTGCCGTGTACCTGAGCGAGACGTCGCCCGCCCCGTGGTTCGTCGAGCCCTGGCAGACCCTGCATAACGCCCTGTTCGTCGTATGTGCCCTCCATATCTTCCTGGTGTCGAAATTTTCCCGGAGAAAGGAAGGGTTCAGGAGCACCCCGCTGGATTTTCTGGTCCTTTTCATTGTCGCCGTTTTTCCAAACCTTTCCATTGGTGATATCCAGGAGTACCGCCCGGGGGTGATCGCGGCGAAGATCATCATCCTCTATTTCAGCTATGAAGTCCTGTTGGCCGAATTGAGGAGCAGTTTCGGCAGAGTGGCGGGCATGACTCTGTTGACTCTGATGGTGGTGTTGATCGCGAAATAACGTCAAAAACTTTTTTGCCACGGACACACACCGACAAAATCAGGACAACACCATTAAACCAAAACCGCGGTTCCAATGATTTTGAATGATTCTACAGGTTAAATTCGGATTTTGAATTGTCCGCAGTTGTCTGTGTGGGTCCGTGGCTGAAAAAATGTCTTTCCAGTTTTTTAAATGACTTTTGCCCAAGGAGGTAATAAATGTCTAACCGGAATCGTCTGTTCAAGTCTTTCACTATCTGCCTGTGCGCGATGCTCGTCATCGGTTGCAGCGGTCCGGACGCAAAGAAGGCCAAATTTATCAGCAAGGGAAAGACCCTGTACGAAAAAGGGGATTACGTTAAGGCAGCCCTTGAATTCAAGAACGCTCTCCAGATCGATCCCAAGTTCGCCGAAGCCTTCTACATGATGGGCATGGTCGAGATGAAGAAGGGTAACCTCAAGGGTGCGTTCGGCAATTTGAGCAAGTCAGTGGAACTCGATCCGGCCCATCTGAAGGCGCATTACGAACTTGGCAAGATTTTCATGGCGGTGCGCGAGACCGACAAGGCCATGGAGAAGGCCGATCTGATCCTGCAGCGGCAGCCGAACGATGTCGACGGGCTGCTGCTCAAGGGTGCGGTCTTCGTGGCGAAGAAGGAAAACGACAAGGCCCGCACCCATATCGAGGGGCTGATCGCACGCGGAATCCGTAATCCGGACGGCTACATGCTGCTTGCCACAATCTATCAGCAGGAAAAGAATACGAAAAAGGTGGAGGATATCCTCCGCCAGGGGATCGCGGCTAATCCGAAGTCCGTTCCCCTGCAACTGAATCTGGCCGGTTTCTTCGAACGGGCGGGCAGGGGAGAAGAGGCGTCCGACGCGATGCGCAAGGTCATCTCCCTGGAGCCGGACAATATGACATACCGTTTCTCCCTGGCCGGCTTTTACTGGGGTACCGGCAAGGAGGTCGAGGCGGTGAAGATGCTGAAGGAAATCATTGCCGCCGACCCGGAGGATGAGGGTAAGCGCATACAGGTGGCCGCATTCTACGCAACGCGGAACCGCATTGCCGATGCTGAGCGCGAATTCAAGCAGGGGATTGCCCAACTTAATAAAAGCATCAAGCTCCGGCTGGCGCTGGCCGAACTGTACATCGCCACGAACAGGGGCGACGCTGGGATTGCCTCGATGAAGGAGTGTCTCGATCTGGGGAAGAAGGATAAAGATCCGGAGCTTCTCAAGGCGAAGAATGCCCTGGCCAGGGTCTATTTTGCGAAACGGGAAATCGATGAGGCCACGCGGTATGCGGATGACGTGCTGAAAACGAGCCCGAAGAACCCGGATGCCCAGTTCACGAGGGGGAACATCTATCTGCTCAAGGGTGACGGAGGAAACGCAGTTGCCGCTTTCCGAGGGGTGGTATCCGACAACCCGCAGATGGCCGCTGGGTACATGAAGCTCGCCGAGGCCCACCTGATGAGCAAGGAGCCCAACCTGGCCAACGAGGCCCTGCAGAAGGCGCTCAAGCTCAATCCCGGTTCCCGCGAAATACAACGGGCGGTGGTACGTGTTTACGCCGCGCAGAAGGACCTGCGCAAGGCCGAGGGGCAATTGAAGAAAATGATCGCTGCCCATCCCGAAGACCTGGAGTTGAAGGGCGATCTGGGGGACCTGTATCTTGCCCAAAAAGACCTCGGGAAGGCGGAAGCGGAATACGCGGACATAAAGAGGCGCGCGCCGAAAGTGCCGGCGGGATATGTGAAGATGAGCGGCCTGTACCTGATGCAGGGAAAAATCGACCGTGCGACCGCGGAGATGGAGCAGGCG
>DATEVI010000150.1:0-3424 GCA_035281865.1 Geobacteraceae bacterium
GGCTTTTTCAAAGGTCTGATGGCCAACCTTTCAAAAACTATCCCTATGATTGTAGAAATAATTATTGCGAGAGCCATGGAAGCGAAGAGCGGCATTTTTACGACTGTGAGAAAGAAATAGGTCAGCATCCCGCCGAGCATGACGAATTCGCCCTGGGCAAAGTTAATTATGCCTGTGGCATTGTAAATGATCGCAAATCCCAGCCCTATGAGTGAATAGATCGCCCCGGTCGAGAGCCCTGAAAATAGATACTGCACTATCTGATGTGAAAAATTCATGGATACCGTTCTTCAGAAGATGAAGTCAGCGCAGGGGAATTGCCCCACTGCGCTGACGGTTAGTCAAATGATTTCCAGCTGCTATGGGTTTTCAGCGAACCAGAACCCAGTCTTTCCCTTTAACCTGTACAAGAACAAAGGCATCCTTGCCAAGACCGCTATGGTCGGTGGGAGAATAAGTGAAGATACCGCCAATTCCGGGGAAATTCCTTATTTTTTCAAGCTGGGAGCGAATGGCGGCTGGGTTGTCCCCGCCTTTTTCGATCGCTGTTTTTAACAGCATCATTGCATCCCAAGCATGTCCGCCAAAATGGTCACCTTCTCGTTTGAAATGCTTTTTGTAGTCATTGACAAAGGAGAGAAGGGCCTTCTTCTGTTTGTCTGAATTCGGCAGCAGGTCTGCAACCACAACACGTCCGGAAGGAAGAATTATTCCCTCTGACGCATCCCCGGCAAGCTCGATGAATTTCTTCGAAGATACACCGTGGCTCATGTAAATGGGGAGCTTAACACCCAATTGCTTGGCATTTCTGGCAATTATGGCAGGACCGGGATTCGTTCCCCAGCATATGAGCGCTTCCGCGTCGCTGTTGCGGATCTTCGTCAGCTGAGGGGTCATGTCGGTGTCCTTGGGACCGTACGTGTCATCGGAAATTATCTGAATGCCGTACTTTGCGGCATTCAGCTTCAACTGCTCCCGCCCCGATGATCCGAATGAATCGGAAACCGTCAGGATCGCCACCTTCCTGATTTTGAGTTTTGCCAGATGTTCGTAAATCTTGGCAACCGCAAGGGAATCATTCTGGGCCGTCTTGAACACCCAGGTTTTTACCGGGTCAGTGATCTTGATCCCCGCTGCGCAGGAAATCAGGGGTATCCGGGCCTTTTCAACAATGGGGATAACCGCCATCGTGTCGCCGGTTGTGCTAGGTCCGATTATGGCGACAACCTTATCTTCCTTTATCAGCCTGGTGGCGGCTTGAACTGCTTTAGTAGCGTCACCCTGCGTGTCGTAAGTCACCAGTTGCAATGTACGCCCTTTTATGCCTCCCGCCCTGTTAATCTCATCGACGACCATCTGGGCAGTATTTCGCTCCGGTTCACCAAGGAAGGAGGCCGGACCGGTAACGGCAAAGAGAGCTCCGATTTTTATGGGCGGAGCAGCTGCAAGCACATTGCCCGACGGCAATATGGCCAGTAAACAGACAATCAGCAAACAAATCTTATTTATCATGGATCCCTCCGGTTTTCGTTTCAGAGAAGTGTTATTTTGCCAAAGCCCAATCGCCCCTGGTAATTCTGACCATCTCGAATGCTGAAAGATTCAGTCCGTTGTGATCGGTAGGCGACATGGTAAACACCCCGGAAATGCCGACCATTTTTCTGGTTTGCTCAATACCCGTGCGGATCTGATCGGGGGTAGCGCCGACTTTCTTAACGGCGCCGATAACCAACTGGAAACCGTCATAAGCATACCCGCCAAATGTGGATGCCTCGGTGCCGTAAGCCTTTTTGTACATCTGATCGTATTCCCTGAGCACTTTCAACTGAGGATCATTTTTCGGTAAAAGGTCATATACGGCAAGCTTACCGGCCGGGAGCAGAACCCCTTCGGCCGCGTCGGCCCCTGCGAGCTCGATGAATTTCTTAGATGCAACGCCGTGGCTCTGATAGAGAGGAATTTTTATGCCGAGCTGATTCATGTTTCTTGTAACGACTGCCGGTCCGGGGTTAGTCCCCCAGCAGATGATGGCATCAGGCTTGAATCCTCTGATTCTCGTCAGTTGAGGAGTCATGTCGGTATCTTTTGGTGAATAAACCTCATCGGCAACAATTTTGAATCCTTTTTTTGCAGCCAATGCCTTCAATTGCTCACGGCCCGAAGCGCCATATGAGTCGGAAACGGTCAGGAGCGCTAAATTTTTTTGTTTGAGTTTCGCAGCATAATTGAATATTTTCTCGCCTGCCACATGGTCATTGGCAGGTGTCTTGAACACCCACTTCTTTGGCGGATCGGTGATCTTGATCCCTGCGGCGCAGGAAACGAGGGGAATGCGCTCCTTTTCGACTACAGGTATTACAGCCATCGTTTCGCCGGTTGTGCTGGGACCGATGATTGCCACCACTTTGTCGTTTTTGATCAGCTTTGTTGCCAGCTGAACAGCCTTCGTTACATCTCCCTGGGTATCATAAATAACCAGTTCCACCATTCTGCCATTCACCCCTCCCCTGCTGTTGATATCCCTGGCCAGCAGTTCGAGGGTCTTTTTTTCCGGTTCGCCCAGGAACGATGCGGGACCTGTAACGGAAAACAGTCCTCCGATCCGTATCGGTGGAGCCGCCAGCGATGCAGACGCAAAAATGAGCAAGACAGAAAAACAACCCAATACCGTAACGAGCCTCTTCATTTCAACCTCCTCCAATTGCACAAGTTATCAAACAAGAATTACATGCGGTAAAGCCTTTCGCCTTCCAACACGTTAAAGCCTTTTGCAAGCAGGGTGTTTATCGCCTTTTCCGTTTCATCGAAACGAAAAATTATGACTGCATTCTCTCCGCATCGCTCGACAAATGCATACATATATTCAACATTAATGGACTCCATGTCGAGTGTCCGTAGAATATCGGATAATCCGCCCGGCCTGTCGGGCACCTCTATGGCGACTACTTCGGTCTTACTGACGGTGAAACCCTTGTCTTTCAGCACCTGTTTGGCCTTTTCACAGTCATTAACAATGAGTCGCAATATGCCGAAGTCGGAGGTATCTGCAAGAGAAAGGGCTCGGATATTAACTCCGGCTTCTCCCAGAACGCCTGCAACTTCGGCAAGCCGCCCTGATTTGTTTTCTATGAAAACGGATATCTGCTCTACCTTCATGGATTACCTCCCAAATTGATTACAGGAATTTTCACGCTGCCGTCTTATTGCCCTGCATCAACTCTTGACACGATTATCAAAGACTCTCTTGGCTTTTCCTTCACTTCGCGCAATTGTTTTCGGCTCTACGAGTCTCACCTTGCACGTTACTCCCAGCAGATCCTTTATCTCCCCTTCTATTGTCTGTGAAAGGGTCTGGAGATGTTTCACCTCGTCCGAGAAAAGCTCTTCGTCAACTTCCACCTGCACTTCGAGGGTGTCGAGGTTC
>DATEVI010000151.1:0-3160 GCA_035281865.1 Geobacteraceae bacterium
ACTGAAACCTTCATCCCCTTCAGTTTATCCATGGAGAGCAGGTTTCCGGCTTTTTCGCGTGCGATGATCGCGGCCGGCAGTTCCAGGAAGGGCCTGGTAAACAGCATATATTCCGCGCGTTGCGGGGTTTTCGAGCCGACAAATATGTCTATCTGTCTGCTCTTGGCCTTGCTGATAATTTCGTCCCAATTTCTCAGGCGGACGATTTCGAAACGAACCCCGAGCTTCTTCTCGACAAGGGCAACGTAATCGGCGGTAATGCCGCTGTACCTGCCGTTGGCGTCAAAATACTCGGTTGGCGGAAAATCGGGGTCCGGCGCAAATCGGATGACCGGATGGGCCCTGAGCCATGCCCTTTCCGGTGCGGTCAGCGGGCCTGCACTCTCCGTCTTGAAATTCCGTGTAAGCAAAAGTAAAGTCGCAGACAAAAAAAGCGTCCCCATCAGCCAAAGCCAACGGGGACGCTTCTTATTTTCAGGGATGATTCCGGACATCTCTTACCTCTCTGGTATTTTCAACCGAGGTGATAACCCCTATTATGCGTTTTCGTCGTGTCTTTATGTGTTCACCCACGCGCTAAAATAACCTGTCTTTCATGTTAAAACAATAATTTTTATTATGTATTTACGAATATTCTCCGCAACTTGCTAAATCAGAACTCAGTTTGGACGCGTCGAGCTCTATCCTGAATTGTGCGCCGCCATCGACATTTGCCGCGCTCAATTTCCCTCCCATATTTTTTTCAATTATATTCTTCGACATGTAGAGACCGACACCGGAACCACCACTGGATTGCCTGGTCGTAAAATAGAGATCGAAGACATTGCCGATTATCGTGTCGGGAATGCCGCCGGCATTGTCCGTTATGGTGACGACCGCCTTGGCGTCCTCCGCGAAAGCCCTTATATCAAGCCGCGGCTTTTCCGTTTTTCTTTCCAGGAAGACGTCCCTTGCATTGGTCAGAATATTCAGCAGCACCTGGGCGTATTCCTTTGGATAACCGATCGCCATTAATCCGGGATCGACGTCGAGATCAAGCGTCATGGCGTGGAACCTCAAAGCCGGTGAAATGAAGGAGAGGGCTTTGTCGATGGAATCTTTTATGCTGAAAGCGGTTATTTCTTTCTCCGATCTGTAGAAATCCCTGAAAACCTCGACGGTCTGCGCCATATGTTGCACCAGATCCATGGTTTTGCCGACTGCCTCATTTACATACTCATCCGTCATTTCACCGCAGGCCCAGGTTGCTTCCGCATCCTGAACGACGAATGAAATAGCGTTGAGTGGCTGCTTCCACTGATGGGCGATATGGTCCAGCATCTCCCCTAATGCGGCCTGGCGGTTCTGCTGAATCAGAATGATATCCTTCTCCCTGTTTTTTGCGACTTCTTCCCGGACCCGATTCTCCAGGGTGCTGTTAAGTTCCTGCAACCGACGCTTCTGTCGCTCTAGCTCTTCTTCGGCCAGCTTGCGCTCGGTGATATCGATGACGATCCCCTCGAAGTTTTTGACGCCTCCCGGAGCGTCCCGTTCAACATTGGTGTGTTCGTTGACCCAGCGGATATTCCCCCCCTTGGTCATGATTCGGTACTCCAGACTGAACTGGTCTGCTCCCTCATTGCAAAAATCGTGAACCTCCCGGGTTACCCGTTCCAGGTCGTCAGGGAGTATTATTGAAGAATAGCTGATGGAGCCGGAAAGAAGTTCATCAGGGGTATAACCGAACTGTATGATATTTCCGGAAACCAGCTCGACTGGCCACTCATCGTCACCCTTCCAGCGGAACAGCACCACCGGGCTGTTTTCCACCACAAGGTTGGCCTCCCGCAACGCCTCTTCCATCCGCTTTCGCTCGGTGAAGTCCTGGGTGAATTCGACCATTCCGATAAGCCGGCCTGTTTCGTTCCTCACGGGATAGGCGCGGACGAACCATACTCTTCCGTCAGGGGTACGGACCTCCGCTTCCCGCGGCTGTCCCGTGTCCCTGGCAGACAGCACAGGACATCCCGCGCAGGGTTCCCGGCGCTGATGCCACACTTCCCAGCAACGCCGCTTCCGCAGTTCTTCAGGGGTGATGTTCACGAAGTCGCCGAGGGCCTTGTTGGCCCACAAAATATTCATCTCGGGATCGAAATATATGATACCGGCGTCCGTTGTGTTCAAAATAAGTGACTTCTCCTGCTCCGACGCCACTAAAGCCTCCGCCGTCCTCGCCAGTTCCGCGGTCCGCTCCTCAACCCGCTTTTCCAGTTTATCGTGGGCATTCCGCAGCTCTTCTTCCATGCGTTTGCGGTCGGTGATGTCAAAAAACGTGACGATGCAGGCCGGCTTGCCCCCGTAAACGATCCGCCCGGCCGATACGTATATCCACAGCTCCTTTCCGTCTTTGGCCACATGCCTGCACTCATACCCGGAAGGGACCTGCTCGCCCCGCTGCCTTGCCAGGCCGCGCTCCCTCGCCATCTCTCTGGTATCCTCGTGTACCCAGTCCCAGAACCTCATTTGCAGGCATTCCTCCTGTGAATACCCGAACAGCCGCGTGGTGGCCGGATTGACATAGACGATCCGTTCGCCCTGGTAGAGACAGAAGCCGGACGGGGACGTCTCAGCAAGCACGCGGAACTTCTCCTCGCTCTCCCGCAACAACTCCTCCGCCCGCTTACGGTCGCTGATGTTCGTCACGAAGGCGCAGTTGTATTCCTTTCCGTCAAAAACCACGTAGTTGGCGCGGATTTCCACCGGATAGACACGCCCGCCCTTTGCGCGATGAAGGGACTCCATGGTGATCGATCCGTGCTCCCGTAAATTTCGCCAATGTTCGGGAAACACCTCCGGGGGATGAGTCGGGTCGATGTCGGGAATCGACATCCGTAAAAGCTCTTCCCGTGAGTAGCCCAGGGTGCGACAAGCGGCATCGTTCACATAAAAGAGACGCCCGTCTTCCGTCATCCAGAAGGCCTGATCCGCCGCATTATCGATGGCATACTGGGTGAAACGCAATTTCTCCTCGGCCAGCTTGCGGTCCGTGACATCCTGACACACGACCAGGACGTTGAGCATGCCGTTCAGGTCATACATCGCCTGGGCCAGTTCCTCCACCCACAACAGACCCCCGTCCTTGCGGATCTTGCGAAACCGCCAGCTGTACACCTTGTTCGGA
>DATEVI010000152.1:0-4127 GCA_035281865.1 Geobacteraceae bacterium
GGCCTGGTTGAACAGACAGGGCGTGGTGTTGACAAGATATTTGAAGGGCAACTTCGCTATGGTCGTCCGGCTCCCGATTATTCCCGCAGCGACACCAGTGGAGTCCGTGTCATCCTTAATGGTGGCGATCCGTCACTGAAATTTGCGTCGTTTGTCTACGAAGAGGACAAAGCCGGTAGACCGTTCACGCTGGATGAACTGATCGTTCTCAATACCCTTTTTGTTGAGCGGAGGATCGATTCTGAGCAGGTCTGCAAAGTCATCCAGAAGGGAGCTTCTGAGGGGAGACGGGTCTTGGAGCGACTTCTTGAACGCGGATTGATTGAAGCGCGCGGTGAAAAACGCGCTCGCATCTACCACCTTGCTGCCTCGCTCTATGACCGGCTTCAGGATGTTTCGGGCTATGTTCGAACGCGTGGGTTCGACAAAATACAGCAGCGGCAGATGGTCCTCGCCGCCGTTGCCGCCCGCAAGGACAAGCGGATCACACGGGAAGATGTCGTGGCGTTGTGTAAGATCACACCGGCTCAGGCGTATCATCTGTTAAAAAAAATGGCTAATGACAATGACTTGCAGCTTCAAGGAACTGGGCGCGGTGCTTATTACACACTTAAACGCACCGATAAACGCACCTAGAATTACACAAACACACTTTGTGCATTTATGCGTGTAATTTCTTCCATATGCTTTCAGTGAATTCCAGGTGGGGGGCAAAATATCACTCGGTGAATCAATTCCCAAGCTATAATCTTTCCGTCCCGACGGAACGATACACACCCACAGCATTTGTTGCATTACGACATTATAACCATCATTAAACTGGATAAAAATTGCACCCCATAGATCCATACATCCTCATTACCGCCGTCACCATCGACCTCCTTCTCGGCGACCCGCGCCGGCTGCCCCATCCGGTGGTGGGTATCGGCAGGCTGATCACCACCCTGGAGAAGGTTCTGCGGCGGATGCTCCGCAACGAACTGCTCGGCGGGGCTCTGCTGCTCATCATCGTTGTCGTAGTGACATATGTATTCGTTTTTCTATTACTGAAGGGCTCTTACTCAGTAAGCCCCTACGCGGGCTTTACCGTTGCAGCGGTCCTCTCATGGACCTGTCTCGCCGCCCATTCCCTGCATCGGGAATCAAAGCTGGTTGCCGACAGACTTCTGGCAGGAGACCTGGAAGGGGCACGCCGGTTCCTTTCCCGAATCGTCGGACGTGATACCGAACAACTCGATGAGCCGGAGATCTGGCGGGCGTTGGTGGAGACGGTATCGGAAAACACCTCGGACGGGGTGATCGCTCCCCTCTTCTACCTGATGCTGGGCGGCCCGTCCCTCGGTCTGGCCTACAAGGCGGTCAACACCCTCGATTCGATGGTGGGATATAAGAACGAGCGCTATATCCGGTTCGGCTGGGCCTCGGCCCGTTTCGACGACCTGGCCAACTGGCTGCCGGCCCGGATCACGGGCGTGTTAATGACAGCCGCCGCCCCTCTGGTGGGCCTCTCCGGGCGCCATGCCCTGCGTGTTATGCTCAGGGACGGCGGGAATCATTCTTCCCCGAACAGCGGCATCCCGGAGGCTGCCGCGGCCGGGGCGCTGGGAGTCAGGCTGGGGGGCGCGAATCGTTATTTCGGGGTTCTCGTGGAAAAGCCGACCATGGGTGACACTGCAAGGGACCTTTCGGTTGAGTCATACCGAGGGGCTGTGCAGCTCATGTACACTACCACAGCGCTGTTCGTTGCAATATGGGGAGCGATGATATGGATATTTTGACGTTGCGTTTCGTTCCTCAACGCAACCTACAATTGCTACAACTGTCCCGCCCCCTTTCACAGAGGGGGACTTGACGCCCATTTGAAATGAGAAACTCAATGACAAACGACTCTCTTTCACCGCGATACAGCCGCTACGCACTGGCGCTTCTTCTGGCCGTCAATCTCCTCAACTACATCGATCGCCAGGTGTTGTATGCCGTGTTTCCCCTGATAAAGACCGATTTTCAGCTCACCGACACCGCCCTTGGCTTTCTCGGAAGCGCGTTCATGATCTTCTACATGTGCTCCGCCCCCCTGCTCGGTTGGCTCGGGGATCGAGGGAGCCGTGTGAAACTCGCCTCCTGCGGTGTTGCAGTCTGGAGTATTGCCACGGCTCTCTCCGGATTCGCCCCCGGCTACCGCTCGCTTCTGGCCGCCCGCACCGCGGTCGGAATCGGCGAGGCGAGCTTCGGCACGGTTTCACCCGGGCTGCTGTCGGACTACTTCCCCAAGGAGCGGCGCGGCAGGATACTGTCATATTTCTATCTGGCAATTCCCGTCGGCAGCGCCCTCGGGTACCTGCTGGGCGGTCTTCTCGGGCATAATTTCGGCTGGCACGCCGCATTCCTCATGGTCGGAGCGCCGGGACTTCTCCTTGCCGCAGCGGTTTGGGTCCTCCGTGACCCGAAGAGCGCTGAAGCGGCAAGCAGTGACTCCACGATGAGGAAAACACCTCTCTCCGGATACGGCGTTTTTCTGAAGAACCGCTCCTTCATCATGAACACTCTGGCCATGGCAGCCATGACCTTCGCCATGGGAGGACTGGCCCAGTGGATGCCCACTTTTCTGTACCGCCTCCATCACCTCGATGTGGCAAGGGGAAATACACTGTTCGGGGCAATCACCGTAGTGGCGGGAATTGCCGGAACGCTTGCGGGAGGACGCCTCGGCGACCACTTCCAGAAGAAAAGCGACAAGGGGTATCTGCTTGTTTCGGGGTTGGGGTTCCTCATCGGAATCCCCTTCGCGGTTTATGCGATTGCCGCCGATTCCCTTGCCGGTTGCCTGACGGCCGCGTTTTTCGCCGAATTCTTCCTGTTTTTCAATACCGGTCCGCTCAACACGGTAATAGTCAATGTCAGTCCCCATAACCGCCGTGCCATGGCCTTCGCGGTGAACATATTTTTCATACACGCGCTGGGCGACGCCATCTCGCCAACCCTTCTCGGATGGTTTTCCGACATGTGGGGACTGCGCAATGCCCTTCTCACTACACCCATTGCCATCGCCCTTGCCGCGGTTTTCTGCATTCTCTGCACCCGGCACATTAAGGCAGACATGGAAAAGGCCGAAAGCGCCTGATGATTTGCATCAAGCCCTGAAGTATGATAGAAATTTAGCTCAACTAAAATTCCTGGAGGTCACATGAAGAAAGATATACTTGAAAAAGGCGCCATCCTGCAGCGAGACAGGGAGACATATGCCATAGCGCCGCACATCCCCGGCGGAATCACCGACACGGCAACCCTGCGCAAGATCTGTGATGTTGCCGACAAATACAAGGTTCAGGCGGTAAAGCTCACCTCGGCCCAGCGAATCGCCCTGGTCGGGATCAAGGAAGAGGAACTGGACAATGTCTGGAAGGATCTGGACCAGAAACCGGGCGCCGCAATCGGCCTGTGCGTACGGAGCGTCAAGATCTGTCCCGGCACGACTTTCTGCAAGCGTGGGGTGCAGGATTCCATAGGGCTCGGACTGAAGATCGACGCCATCTATCATGCCATGGAGCTACCCAATAAGATGAAGATGGGTGTGGCGGGCTGTATGTTGTCCTGCTCCGAAGTGTGGGTAAAGGATATCGGAGTCATGGGCACGCCGAAGGGGTGGAAAATCCTAGTGGGCGGCAATTCCGGCACACGGCCGCGCATCGCCGACGTGTTCGCGGATGAAATCGCCACGCAGGAAGAGGTGCTTGATATCATTGAAAAAATCATCAACTGGTACAAGGCGGAGCCGAAGAAGGAACAACGTCTTGTCCGTATTGTCGAGAAGATGGGAATCGATGCGTTCCGGCAGGCAGTGCTGGGATAGGTTGACGGGGATCAACGCAGTTCAGGGAGTTGTCTTGCATCCGGTAGGGGCAAACCTTGTGTTTGCCCATGATTTAGGGCGATCACAAGGATCGCCCCTACCATTTTATGCACAATATCATTTACTTCATTGCCCAGGTGTGCTGATCATCTCCCACAGCGCGATATCGATCGGCTCCGCGCAGAGGTCGCCGGCCTTTGCCTTCAGTTCCACCAGATAGGGCATCTCCAGGTGCTCGTCGAGCGCCTTCTTGCTCACCCAGTTTTCATAAAGCATG
>DATEVI010000153.1:0-3025 GCA_035281865.1 Geobacteraceae bacterium
GCCCGTCAGCGTCGCCGCCTTGACGCGCGGATCGGCGAGGACACGCGCCACTTGATCGGAACCGATGAGCAGTGTTTGAAACGCGCCTTCGGGAAAGCCCGCGCGCCGCAAGATTTCTTCGACGGCCAGCGCGCACTGCGGCACATTGGAGGCGTGCTTGAGCAGCCCCACGTTTCCCGCCATCAGAGCCGGTGCGGCGAAGCGGAAGACCTGCCAGAAGGGAAAGTTCCAAGGCATGACGGCGAGGACGGAACCGATGGGCTGATAGTGAATGTAGCTGCGGGTAGCGGTGGTTTCAATCACCTCGTCGGCGAGTAACCGCTCGGCCGTCTCGGCGTAGTACCGGCAGCCCCAGGCGCATTTGAGCGCTTCTTCGACGGCGGATTTCAAGGTCTTGCCCATCTCGGTGGTCATGAGGCGTCCGAAATTGTCCTTTTCGGATTCCAGGATCTCAGCCGCTCGGGTCATCATGAAGGCGCGCTGGGCGAAGGTCGTGCGGCGATACTCACGGAACGTATCAGCTGCCCGTTGCAGCTTCTCTTCCACTTTGGCTGTGGAAAGCGGTTCAAAAACCCGCAGGGTTTCACCGGTAGCCGGGTTGATCGTTGCAATTGCCATCGTCGCCTGCCTCCCTTTCACCGATATCTTAAGAATTCTTCCTGCCGCTTTTCTCTACTAATCTATCCCATTCACGGTCCTCTGTCGAGCGGCCCAATAAATAGCTGTCAGCACTCAGCTTTCAGCATTGGGAAATGCAAGGTTTTCCCTCTATCGTCCGGGTTTTAGGCTGATCGCTGAATGCTAAGTCCTGAATGCTGACCGCTTTCCAGCTCAAAGTCAGCGGAACAGCGGGATGAGTTCTCTTAGGTCGTCGATCATCAGATCCGGGTGGCTCTCCAGCAGGGTTCCGGGGTCCGTCAAACCATAGCTCACCGCACAGATGATCACGCCGGCCCGTTTGCCTGCCTCGATGTCGTTGGTACCGTCCCCGATCATGAGCGTGCGGTCGCTGCGGATCTTTTTCTCCTGCAACAGGGTCAAGATCGCATCGGGATGGGGCTTCTTGAGAGGCATGCTCTCTCCTCCGATAATGCGCTCGAAACAGGACAGAACACCCAGGCCTTCCAGAACCGGGATGGCGAAGCGCTCGGGCTTGTTAGTCACGATGATTTTGGATTTCCCCTGAAAGTGCGTGAGAACTTCGGTGACTCCGGGGAAAAGCACGGTCGTGCGCAGGAGGTTGGCCTGGTAGTGGTCCGAGAACGTCGTCCAGGCACTCTCGATGTCCCGCAGGTGATCCGGGGGTAGAGTGCGCTCGAGAAGTTTGCGGACCCCGTCGCCGATGAAGCTGTAAATTTTCTCGGGGTGGAGTTCGGGGAGACCCAGGAACTTCAACGTGTAGTTGGCGGAATCGGCGATATCCTTTTTGGAATCGATCAGGGTGCCGTCCAGATCGAAGAGAATCAGGTCCAGTTCCCGTACCGAGGCTTTTTCCGGTCTCTTTCTCTTAGGCATCTTCCACCTGCAGAAAGGCGCATTTAAGGTAATGAGTTTCCGGCATTCCCAGGAGTGCGGGGTGATCGTAACCGGCTCCTCTCCAATCCAGGACGCGCAGGTCCTTGCGCTGGGACGCCCCGGCCCTTCTCACGCATTCGAGAAAGGCCGTGTCATCCACATGATAAGAGCAGCAGGAGGTGATCAGTATTCCCTGAGGGCGGATCAAGCGCAGAGCCAGCTTGTTCAGTCGTTGGTAGGCCACCAGAGCTTCGCTCACGTGCTTGCGGTTCTTGGCAAACGCCGGTGGATCCAGGATGATGCAATCGAAGAGTTCCTCCCGTTCCCCTAACTCATGGAGGAACCGAAACGCATCGGCCGCAAATGTGTGCAACCTGGGACTCACCCCGTTCAGTTCTGCATTGCGCCGGGTGAGCTGGATGGCTGCCGGAGAATCGTCGCAGGCGGTCACTTCGCGTGCGCCGGCCTGCAAGGCATAGAGGGAGCAGGCCCCGGAGTAGCAAAATAGATCGAGAACTTTCGCCCCGCTCACATAGGGGGCCAGTGCCCGGCGGTTCTCCCGTTGATCCAGATAAAACCCCGTCTTCTGTCCCGCCAGGACATCGACGGCGAACCGGATGCCGTCCATTTCTACCTCGAGAAATTCTGGAATCGTCCCGCTCACGACTTCCACCTGGCTCGGCAACCCTTCGAGCCGGCGCAAGTTCGCGTCGTTGCGTGCCACCATGGCGCGGGGACGGACGATCTCCTGCAGGGCGTTCAGGATCTGCTCGCGGCGGACTTCCATGCCCTGAGTGAGGAATTGGAGCACCAGCGTATCCCCGTATTTGTCGACGATGAGACCCGGCAGGAGATCTCCTTCCGAGTAGATCAGGCGAAACGAATCCGAGGGACTGTAGCGCTTGAGCCGATAATCCAGCGCACGGCGTACACGCTTCTCGAAGAAAGAGGAATCCAGAGTCGCTGGCTGCCGGGAGAGCAATCGGATCGTGATCAGCGAGTTTCTATTCATGTATCCGATTCCCAGGAACCGCCCCCGGGAATCGAGCACGTTGACCTCCGCTCCCGGAGAGCAGTCCCCCTCCATCGTGTCGATCTCGTTGCTGAACACCCACAGGTGCCCCTGGTGAAGGCGTCTTTCCATGTGCTTTTTCAGATGTACCGTCATCTCCGCTCTCTTCCCGCCTCCAGAAGGTCCAGGGCTTCCCGGGCCACCGGAATGCTGATCCGGGTGCCACGGCTGAGAGCGTGGGCGTTGACGGCAGCCAGGCCCGTGCTCAAGGAGGCAATGTCGCGGGGGAGCCGCTCCACGAGGAATGAGGCAACCCGAGGTGGAAGATTGACTTGCCAGTCGCGAGCAAGCTTCTTCAGAATCCGTTCCCGGGACGGGTCGTCGGGCGGGGAAATGCGAACGATGAGGCCCCAGCGCAGCCGTGAGATCAGATGGTCGTCCAGGTCGGGCATGGATTGTACGGGTTCCCCCCCGGCGCAGACCAGTTGCAGGCGGCGG
>DATEVI010000154.1:0-3255 GCA_035281865.1 Geobacteraceae bacterium
TGTTCGATAACGACCTTCGCCTCGAGGATCGTGTCGAAGATCTCTCCGTTTAAAAGCTCATCTCTGAGTTTGCCGTTGAATGATTCGATGTACCCGTTCTCCCAGGGGCTTCCTGGTTCGATGTAGAGCGTCCTGACGCCAGGCCGACCGGAGCCATTCCCTGACGATGTGTGCCGTGAACTCTGAGCCATTGTCCGATCGGATGAAGTCTGGAGCTCCCTCTAGGGAGAGTGTAAAAAGTTCTCCAGATCCCCCATCAATGGGGAGACTTCTTCGGGACGCGGAGGAATAAACACCGCATCATTGATCGTCGCGCCACCAATCCAATTCTGGCTCTTCCTGTACTCTCCCGGAAGTTTCCCCCTGCCTCTTACTCCAGTCATCAATATCCTGTGAACTTCTTTCACGATTTTAAACATTTTTCGAGCCTATTCGTCGGCGGAGCGATGACTGGTGGCGTCTTCGTCGGCCCAGTCTTCTTCGGTCCAACTCATTCCCTTCCGCCCCGGAACCTTCCGGGGAGGCCCGGCTTTGTATCGCGGACAGGACTTCGGTCCGTAACAGAATGTCTCGTAACGATACTTTCGTTGTGAAGGATTCCACTGGTCGATGATCATTTCGACCGCCATCTTGCATCCCCAGATGCAGGGCCCACAGTCGGATTCGTACGTTTGCGCCGCAAGCCGTCGATGACCGCGCGACCGATAGACTTCCAGGGGCGGTGGAACGCCCAGCCAGGGCGGAGGTGAAGGATGCCCGACCCGGGATTGCGTCAACCTCCTGAATGAACTGACTTTGTAGAAATCCACGGATTCGAGCTCCGGATGTTCCACCGGATGGCAGCAGCCTTCGACTCCATCTCCGGCCTGAATACCTTGCTTTGCGTGAAGGCTCTTGCCGATCCCGACGCTGAAAGTTTGTGTGCGACCACCCGCTGAGCCGTCAATACGCAATGCGTATCCGAGGTATACATGGCTCCGCTGGTCGAATGACCGGCTCAGTCGAATTCGCGGCTGAATGGCCGCGACCGTTCCGAACCACTTGATTTTATCTCTCATCGATCACCTCGGATCCTGCAGCAACAGTAAGCCCCCCTGAGACTGGATGTCCGGCACGGCCATGGCGCATGAGGTATAGCCGGACAACGCACGTGGCGTCATATGTGCCGGTTGCCGCGAGAGAAGAACGGTGAAGGTGATATGGTCGTCATGTCCTTGGCCCAATATGGCAAGCTGCAATTAAAATTAAATCCTTTCAGCAAGCTGGCTGCGGCCCAGGTAGAGAGGGCAAAGGGAGACAGAGGGCGATCATTATCAAAGGTGATGAAAGACCTGCGGAAACGCATCCGTGAGTCGGCCTAAGTATGCCATCCGGCTTCTGCGGCTGGCAGAAGAGGATCTGGCGGAAATTGTAATGTACGCGGCGGCAGACAGACGATCGGCTGCCGAAGATCTTGCGACGAAGATCGAGAAGAATATTTCCCTCCTTTCAAGAAACCCCCGTCTTGGACGAATTCCTGAGGACGAACAGCTTGTCCGTCAGGGCTATCGTTACCTCATCGTAGACAACTACCTGATATTTTACACCTTCGAAAGCCATACAATCTATGTGCATCGAATTTTGCACGGTGCACGTGATTACTCATTGGCCGCTTCAAGGAGTTCCACTCTACACGCCTGGTCAAATTTATGGTGGCATCACTTCTTCTTCAGCTCATTCCTCACCCTCTCTGCCGTCATGGGTAATTGCATCATCCGGACTCCGGCAGAGTCGAAAATGGCATTGGCGATCACCGCACCCATCGTGATGATGGCCGGTTCACCGCCGCCCTGTGGATTCTCATTTCTGGCGTCGATGATGACAGTTTCTATCCGGGGCAGCCGTGAGAAGCGTGGGATATCATAGGTGTCAAAATTCTGGTCGAGAATCTGACCGCCTCTGAAAGACAGGTCTTCGGTGAGGGCATAACCGAGCCCCATGGTGATGCACCCCTCCATTTGAATGGCGGCCCCCTGTGGATTGACGACAAGTCCCATATCCTGGGCGCAGACAACACGCTTCACCGTGACTGTTCCTGTACCGGTGTCCACATCCACTTCGGCCATCATGGCGACAGACGTCCCGGCATCGATGCCGCAGGCGACACCATAACCCCGTCCGCTGGGCGCTTTGGCGGGTTTCCAGTTGAATTTCTCCGACGCGGCCTGCAAAACGCGCCGCATTTTTTCATCGGTCAGGTGTTGTAACCGGAATTCAACAGGATCGGTACCGGCCGCCGACGCCATGATGTCGATCTGGGATTCCCTGGCAAAGGTATTCGTATTATTACCCGGCGCGCGCCAGGCTCCGGTCGCAAAAGGATGTGTGCCGGGACCGCCACCCCAACCGGAACCGTGGGAAACAGTGACCGAATGAGGGATGGAATAGAAATGCTGCGATCCCCGCTCGCCGGCAAAATACACGTGGTAATCCCAGAACTTCATACGGCCGTTTTTATCCATGCCGGAGGTGATTTTCACCACGGCTGCCGGTCTGAACGAATCATGGAAAAATTCCTCCCGACGGGTCCAGGCTACCTGTACCGGTTTCCCGGTCAGCTTTGAGAGGCGGGCAGCTTCAACCACCTGAAGATTTCTGGTTTTTCCGCCAAACCCGCCGCCAACGAAGGGTGAAATGACACGGACCTTTTCAACCGGTATTCCCAGCACTTCGGCGATCTCGTTCTTCACATTAAAGGGAGTCTGTGAGGAGGGCCAGACCGTGGTCTTGTCTCCTTCGACATGGACAACCGCGCTGTGGGGTTCCATGGGTGCGTGGGCTTTGTAGCCATCCAGGTAGGTCTTCTCGAACAATGCGGCGGCTTCCTGCCGTCCCTTCTGCAGATCGCCCTGTTCAGTGACCACCTCACCCTCCGGCGCCGCTTTCAGCAAATGATCGAAAATCGTATTCTCGTTCAGGCCGGATGTCGGGGTATCATACCTGGCTTTGATCTTTGATAACGCTTTTTCAGCAGCATCCGGATAGTGATGAAGGACGGCAATCAAATCACCATCCTCGATCACCTGAACACCTTCCGTTTGCCTCGCATCTGAAAGGTCAACCGAGATCCGTTTTGCGTCATGGGAAGGCGGCCGCAAGATCCTGGCGTACAGCATACCGGGCAGCTGGATATCTGCTGCGTATTTGGCCCGGCCGGTCACTTTTTCGAAGGCGTCCCGGCGCAGTACCGGCTTACCCATTATTTTAAACTGATCG
>DATEVI010000155.1:0-5902 GCA_035281865.1 Geobacteraceae bacterium
ATTCTAGCGGAAAGAGGCGATGAACGTTTATTCCGACGGCGAAGGAGACCTGGCATACCTGGCGGGCAGTCAGTGGCGACTGGACAATACAATGGAAAACTGGAAGGCATTGACATTTCACGCGGTAAAGGAACACAGCTCGGTGTGATGTCGCGCGGCACAGCAGCTTTCACCAAATAATCACCCCCGGATTTTCCTGAGGGCAAAGGTTATGGCGAAAAGAATGAAGTTGATGATGATTATGGTCGCGCCTGTCGGCAGGTTCACGATAAATGAGAAAAAAATGCCTCCCAGCACGCTGACCACGCCGAATGCAACAGAAAGGAAAATCGCCGCCTTGAATCCCCGTGCGAGCTGGAGAGCCGCGACCGCGGGCAGGATAAGAAGAGCTGAGATCAGCATTATGCCCACAACCTTCATTGCAAGCACGACGGTAAGTGCGGTCAAAAGAACCAGAATCCAGTTGATGCGCTCCACGCGGATACCGGAGGTTACAGCCAACTCCTCGTCAAAGGTGATGGCGAACAACTCATTGAAAAAGAAACCCACTGTCATGAGCACTACTACGAACAACACAACCGCAACGATCAGCTCCGTCCGGCTGATGGACAGGATGTTGCCGAACAGATAGCTGAAGAGGTCCACGTTGAAGCCGCCGGCCAGGCTGGCGAGCAAGATACCTGTGGCGATGCCCAGCGAAGAGACGATTCCTATGGCTGCGTCACCGTAGATTCTGGCTTTTTCCGCAATCTTCAGGATGCCTATGGCGGAGAGTAGCACGAAGGGTATCGCGGCGATGGTAGTATAGACGGAGGAGACGCTGAACAGAAGGGCCATGGCCACGCTGCCGAAAGTGACATGGGCGAGTCCGTCACCAATGAGGGAGAGACGTCGCAAAACGAGAAAGACGCCCAAGACCGAGCAGAGCATGGCAATCAACGTCCCGGCGATGATTGCCCGCTGCAGAAAGGCGTATTGGAGAATATCGGTGAACTGCACGGCCGGTTTTCCCTTTCAGTGCCTGCGGCAGATGAGGTGTTGAGCATGGCCGCCGAAGATTTCCGTCATTTCGAGCGAGGTGCAGAAATCTTCGAAGCTGCCGTAATAAATAATTCTCTTGTCCAGATAGAGAAGCCGTGATGCATAGAGGCCGACGGTTGCCGTGTCGTGGGTGACCAGGAGCACTGTCGTATTCTTCGTCCGGTTCAAATCCTTGATCACCTGATAAAAACTCTCCCGTGTCTCGGGGTCGAGAGCGGTTGTCGGCTCATCGAGGATAAGAAGGTCCGGATCGTTGACAAGGGCGCGCGCCAGAAGCGCCCGCTGGCGAAGTCCCCCGGACAGCTCGCCAATCAGCTTATTCTTTATGGCGATAATTCCCATCAATTCCATGATTCGGTCCACTGCGGCGGAATCGACGTGATCGAATCGCTTGGGGGCTTTTTTGCCGGATAGGAGTCCCAGCTTCACCACCTCGGCGACAGTCGCCGGAAAGTTAGGATTGAACAGTTGCAGCCCCTGCGGCAGGTAGCCGATCCGTTTCCACTCCTGAAAAGAGTTTTGAGGCACACCAAACAGGCTGATCGATCCATTCACCGGCCTGTTCAAACCAAGGATGCACCGGATCAAGGTGCTCTTGCCGGAACCGTTTGGGCCGACGATGCCGACATAATCCCCTGTTTTTACAGCACAGGTAATATCCCGCAGCACCTCGCTGCCCTGATAGGCGAATGAAAGCCCTTCTATGGAAATTACTTCTCCGTGCATTGCAGTCCTATCCTGAGATTTTTCAGATTCCGGTCCATAAGGGAGAGGAAGGTGGCTCCCTCAGCCAAGTCGTCTTTGCTGATGTTGTGGGCTCCGTGCAGCCTGAGGATGGTTGCTCCGGTTTCCCTGGCTATGGTATCGGCGATGCGGGGCTCGACCAGTTCCTCCGTATAGACATAGCGCAGTCCGCTTGCCCTCATCTTTTTAATAAGGTCCATGATTTTTGCCGGGGTCGGCTCGGAGTCGGCCGAGACCGCGTATGCGGATTCATAGCGGAGCCCGTAGCGGTTTGCCAGGTAGCCGAATGCGTAATGTCCGCCATGGAGAAAGACCTTCTTTCGGCATGTGGACAAACCATTCCGGTACCGGTTGTCGAGCTCGGCCAACTGCGCCTTGTACGCCAACGCATTGGCGCTGTAATACTCCCTGTTTGCCGGATCTTTGGCGATGAGACCTGCCAGAATATTGTCCACCATGATCTGGGCATTGCGGAAGTCGAGCCAGATGTGCGGGTCGGCCCCTCCTTCGTGGTCATGGCGCCCATCTTCCTCATGCCCATGGCCTTCACTGTCATGGTCATGTTCGGCGCTCTCCAGCGGTTTCATGAGCCGTGCCCCCCGGCTCGTGTCGACTACCAGGATTTTCCGGGTATCGAGCCCGCCGATTATATCCGCCGCCCAAGGCTCCATGTATCGGTTCGTGTACACGAACAGGTCGGCCCTGTTGGCTTTGATGATGTCGTTGGGTTTCGGCTCAAAGCTGTGGGCCTCCATACCGGGGGGCAGGAGCAGTTGCACATCGACCTTGTCCCTGCCGATGTTGCGAGTGAAATCATACAACGGGAAAAGGGTGGTGACGACCTTGATCTTGCCGCTCTCCGCAGCTTCCTTCTGTTTTTTATCACATGCAGAGCAGAGCACAACCATAAACAATAATGCAAGAACGCCGCGATAAAAAACTTTCACTTCAAGATCCCCTTTGATTGTTCAATGAGAGTTAATTATAACCAGAAAGCCGGGCCGGTCAATCTTTCTCCGCATTCCCCTTTGTACCCTGCTTTTCATCGGCATCTCTCTCCCCATCAGAAGCGAAAGTACGCACATTCTTGAAAAAGCTCTCCATCTCCCGGAGAACCTCTTCGCCGCTACCCGTAAAGACACGGGCCTGAGGAAGGGACCGGAGAAAGATCCTTCCGTAACTCTTGGACAACACCCTGCTGTCGAGCATGAGTACGACTCCCCGGTCGTCCTTGCTCCTTATCAGCCGTCCGAACCCCTGTTTGAGCTTGATCACTGCCTGAGGAACCGTGTATTCCATGAACGGGTCACCCCCATTGGCGGTTATGTGCTCGGCCCTCGCCTTGTGGATCGGTTCGGTCGGCACGCGGAAGGGAAGGCGGGTAATGACAACCATTTCCAGGTTCCTGCCCTGGACGTCGACCCCCTCCCAGAATGAATCGGTACCGAACAGGACGGCATTTTTTTCCTTCCTGAAAAGATTCAGCAGCATATGGCGGCTCATTTCACCCTGGCGCATCGGCGTGAGCCCGAGATCCACCAGGGAATTCCGGAGCGCTCCGTAGGTCCTGACAAGCAGATCATAGGAGGTAAACAGGACAAAGGCGTGCCCCCGGGAGACGGCAAGGGCTCGAACGAGATGATCGTGAAGCGCCACCTCGAAGGCCGGGGTGGTCGGTTCCGGCATGTCGGAGGGTATGGCGGCCAGGGCCTGTTTCGCGTAATCGAACGGAGAGGCGAGGAGAAGCTCGGTAACACGTTGCCTGTCCACAAGACCGATACCGGTTCTCTTCTCCAGGTAATCGAATTTCTCGCCGACGGCCAGCGTCGCGGAGGTAACGACGACCGTCTTGAACTTGTCGAGTATTACCGATTTGATCGATTCCGCGACCTCGACGGGAGAAGAGCAGAGCCGGATTACGATCCCTTTTCCGCCGCTTTTCACCTCGAACCAGTGACAGACCCACTCTTCCAGGACGGTGAAAAAACCCAGGCTCTGCGCCGCCGCTTCCAGTCTTCCCTTGATCCCTTTCAGATCGAGGAGATTTCCGGACAGTTTTTCAAGGACGCGGGGTGGCAGCTTGTCGCAGGCGACCGTAAACTCCTTCAAGGCCATGGTGAATTCGGTAATTTCCCTGGCCAGACGGTGGACGGTCTCCTCGGCCTCCTTCCAGAAGGTCGATGCATACACCTCGGCAGTCAGTCGCAGCTTCTGTTCCTCGTTCTTCCTTGCGCCGGTCTTCAGATAGCCGAGGAGGGCCATGGCCAGGGAATCCAGCAGACTGGTGACAGAGTCGGCAAGGACCGTTCTCCCCGGAATGAGCCGGGTCTCCAGAATGGCGGCAATCTCCATGTACAGGGAATCGAGCGCTTCTGGAACCTCCCTGGAAAGCTGCGACGAAAGTTGGGGGAGAAGGCCACGCTGGGACTTACGCGGATGCTGGAGCCTGCCGAGAATCTTCAGCAGTCCGGCGCGGGATGTCTGGGACGAGAAAAAGCTAGTCGATACGTCCTCCAGATGATGCCCTTCGTCGAACACCAGCCGGTCGAAAGGGGGCAGGATGGCGGACGACTCGTATCCGGTTTCGCGTCGCAGGGCGACATCCGCCAGCAACAGGGCGTGGTTCACGACCAGTATATCGGCACTGGAGGCCTCGCGCCTGGCCCTGTAGAAAAAACATTTTCCGTACCAGGGGCATTTCACGCGCCCGCACTGGTCGGCTTCACAACAGACTTCCTCCCATATTTCGTCATGGGGAATGAAACTCAAATCGCTGCGGCAGCCGTCCTCGGTCTTCCCGCTCCAGGCGATAATTTCCTGTAATTCGGCGCCTGCAGTGTCATCCTTGAACAGGGAAGGCTCGCCTTCTATGCCCGCAAGCTTTCTGAGACAGACATAATTGCTCCTGCCCTTCACCAGCACGGCCTTGAATTCCAGCCCCCCTTTTTTCTGCAAAAAGGGAATGTCTTTTTTGGTTAGCTGCTCCTGGAGGTTGATCGTATTTGTGGAGATGACCACCCGTTGCCTGTTACGGGTGGCCCAGAGTATGGAGGGGAGGAGATAAGCCAGCGATTTGCCTGTGCCGGTTCCGGCTTCTATCACCGCCACGCGGTCCTCGTTGAAGGCCTCGGCTACGGAAAAGGCCATGCGCGTCTGCTCCTCCCGGTATTCATACCCTTTCAGATTTTCCGCAAGGGCGCCACCGGGAGCGAAAAAACGCTCCATTTCCGGATAGGAGAGAAGTTCCAGGGATTTTCGGGCAAAAGGCCCAACCGCCTGATAACAGCGCTCGACCCGGTTGTCAACGATATAGAAGCCGACACCCTGGTTGCCGAGAACGGAGGCGATCTCCAGGTCGGCCCTGGAGGGGGTGAGATTTCCGGAGGGATGGTTGTGGATCACCACGTCGCCGAACGAGGCGGCAATCATGATAGCGGCGACCATGTCGCGGTTGCCCCGGGCAAGGGCCTCCGCCTCGACGACTACCTTCGCCTCGTCGGTACGGCCGAGGAAAAATACCTCGTTGCCGTCGGCATCGGCGATTTCATCCCGCATCCGGAGAATGGCTTTTTCACAAATGAATCGTTTCATCTATTTGAAAATACTACCTTTGGCGGGACGCTTCAATGCTTTTAGGCACCGTTCAGTATTCCTCTTCCATCTCCTTTTCCATTTCACGCCGGGCATCATGGTCGGGAGGACACTTGTAGGCGTACAGAATTCCGGTGGACTGGATCCCGTCGAGATCTTGCCTCCACAGTACGTGGGTGGCACCCACCTTTTCCGCTCTTTGCAGGGCATCATATTTGTAACAACCGGTATACGGGGCACCCATCATCCAATAGCCCGCAGGCGTTGCAAAGGTTGTCAAAAGCTCGCAATCCTTGACCATGTCCCTCTCACCCACCTCGACAACCGGGCTCGGTTTCCCGATAACACCGGCGCAACCGGCCAGCAGGATAAGAGGAACGGTCAACAATACCTTTTTCATAACCCCTCCGAATGATTTGATTCAGCCCATCTCAAATCTGATGCACTCTGGAAAACAACGGCTTGTGCAGAATATGGCAGCCACCCTTATTTGTCAATAAATCATGGGACGTGGAGCAAGGCCGCC
>DATEVI010000156.1:0-2713 GCA_035281865.1 Geobacteraceae bacterium
CTTGCTTAAAACGTTTTACCTTTTTTATATGACGCAAAGGATTAATTGCTCCGGGTTGACAGTATGGTAATTCAACTTCACTTTAGGGGGAAATGGCCTTTGAAATCCTCGCGCATTTTTCTGCATTTGCCTGACTGTAAAGTTCGCCAACTCACGGAAACCCTGCATGTGTGCCTGTCGGATTCCGCTTTTGGATGCGATAATGCTTTCATTGTAGGTGCCAGATGCTTTTGCAGGCACCCAAATCGCAGCAATTTCACAAAGGCCAGAGAAAGAACAAAGAGGAAGCTTTGTACCGGATCTTCCGGTCAGAAGTAGAAGACTCGACTCAAAAAACTGGAACCGCATTTAAAGTAATGAAAATACACATCCCTTCTCCGTACTACACGTAATCAACTTTGTTTTGAATCAGTCTGTCCAGTTCCCGAGCCAGTCCATTGGCATCAAATGGTTTGGATACCACTCCACTGAAACCGTGTTGGCGGAAATTGGCCACGACAGGATCGTTTGAATAGCCGCTGGACACGATCAACACGGCATGAGGATCGATTTTCAGTATGAGGGCGGAGGCCTCTTTGCCGCCCATGCCGCCGGGGATGGTCAGGTCGAGAATAACGGCATCATAGGGAATTTTGCTCTCACGTGCCTTCCGAAACCGCTCTACCGCCTCCTTGCCGTCCGCGCAGCTCTCCACTTCATATCCCATGAACTCCAGGATTTCCGACGCAATATCACGAATGAAGTCCTCGTCATCCATGATAAGTATCCTGCCCCTGCCGTTTCCTATCAGCTCAGGCGCTTTATTGACCGCCTCACCTTCCGGTAATTCGCCGGGTAAAGCGGGTAGGTGAATTGTGATGCTGCTTCCTATCCCTACCGACGAGGATACCTCCACGGCACCGCCGTGCCGCTTGATGATGGAATAGACCGATGCGAGCCCAAGACCGTTTCCTTCCGTCTTCGTAGTGAAATAGGGGTCGAAGACCCTGGTAAGGTTTTCCGAAGGAATTCCGCACCCGCGATCTTCGATGACGATCCGGAGGTAATAACCGGATGGCAACTGGTGCATATTTTCAGGCTCAAGCGTCTCGTTCCCGGCGCGTACCGTTATCTCTCCTCCGTTGGGCATGGACTGGGCAGCATTGATCAGAATGTTGTTTAGCGCCTGATTGAGTTGTCCGCTATCCGCCTCCACACTCCAGAGGTCATCCGCCAGCTCGATAACGCTTCTGACATTGGAGCCCCGCAATACGAAAGATGCGGTTTCCCTGATCAGTGAAGCGGCATCGATGAGTTTTTTAACCGGTTCGCCACCGCGCGCGAAGGTCAGTAATTGTTGGGTCAGTTTACTTGCCTGAACTACTGCTTTTTCGCAATCACCAAGATATCTGGCGATGCTGTGATCAGGGCCGAGCCGGGCATTTGCCAAAGATAGGTTGCCGAGAACGCCGGTGAGGATGTTGTTGAAGTCATGGGCGATTCCCCCTGCCAGAATTCCCAAGGATTCGAGCTTCTGGGCCTTGAGCAGCTCCTCCTGCATCTTTTTTTGCTCACGGATGTCGCGGGCGACAACCAGAACCGCCTCCTTTCCCTGATATATAAAGATGAGTGAAGAGACATCGACCGTCACGATCGAACCGTCAAGCCGGACGAACATCTCCTCAGTCACCGGGTTAGAGTCTCCGTCCAGCTTTAGTCCGTTGAGACGCCTTACGACAAGATCCCGATTATCGGGATGAACGAAATCGAGGGCCTCTCTGCCGTAGAGATCTTCAGGCCTTTCCGCACCGAGGAGTTTGGCACCGGTTACGTTAGCGAAGACGAGGATGCCGCCGGTGTGGATGTAGATCGCATCAGGAGATAGCTCCACGAGTCGTCGGTAGCGTTCTTCGCTTTCTCTGAGAGTCTCTTCCATCTGCTTTCGCTCGGTGATGTCCTGTATGGTTTGAATAACCGCGATGATCTCCCCCGCGGCATTGCGAACCGGCGCCGTATCAAAAAAAGCATAGAACACCCTGCCATTTGCTGTCCGACGCCAGCCTTCGGCTTGCAGACCGTCCGGGGTGAAAGGGGATTTACTGCAGGAACCGAAGTAGAATTGAAGCTCTTTATCATTGCCGTCGATGACGATGTCGGCGAGAACCGGGCGCTCCTTGCCATAAAAGGCCTTCCACGAATCGGCGGTTCCGAGAATTTCCGTCGCCTTTATGCCGGTCAGTTCCTCGCAGGCCTTATTCCAGATAATCACGCGGTGCCGGCTGTCAAGGACAAAGGTCGGGACGGCGGAATTCAGCAGAAGGTTCTCGGAGAATTCCTTTTGTTCCCGGATGGTCTTTTTCTGTTTATCCATTTCAGCCAGCATCTCGTTGAATGTCTGAGCCAGGGTACCAATCTCGTCACGAGACGTGACCCGGAACGGTCTCGGCTCCTCCTCTCTGCGGGTAAACGCCTTGACATGACGGGTGAACTGCAGCAGGGGAGCCGTCAGATGGTGCATAAACCACCAGACGGTAAGGACGGAGAAACACGGAACTGTGATCAATGCGGCAAGCAGATACCACTTTGCGCGGTGAATGGGAGCATAGGCTTCAGATTGGGGGAAGTTGGCAGCCAGAATCCAGTTGGTGGACTTGATGCGTTTAAAGGAACTGACTGCATGCAAACCCCTCGAAGTCACCGTCTCGCCGGTCCCTTCAAAGCCTTTAATCGCCCG
>DATEVI010000157.1:0-4571 GCA_035281865.1 Geobacteraceae bacterium
CCACGGACCCACACGGACAAAAGCAGTCGTTTCGTTTTCGAATCACAGCGGCGCAGTGGGTACGGTCAAGAAGGAAGTCGATTTATCAAAAAGATTGCTCGGTAATGTGACAAGGCAGAATCGGTTTTGTCCGGATTTTGTCTGTGTGGGTCCGTGGCAAAAAACTGATTCTTTTTTCAGGTTCTGTTCGTCATCAGATTCCGGACCGCCCCGGCGATACCCGCCGCGTCAAGGCCGTACATGGCACGCAACTCGGCCTGTTCACCCTGTTCTATATAGGTATCGGGGAACCCGAGCCGCAACACCTTGACGCCGTCAAGCCCTTCTTCTTCCAAAAGCTCCAGAACGGCTGTTCCGAAGCCGCCCTGCAGAACGTTCTCTTCGACCGTAACGAGAACGCCGGTCTTCGCGGCAAGCGACAATATCAGCTCCCTGTCCAGTGGTTTCACGAAGCGGGCGTTGACGACCGAAAGCTGCAGATCTTCACCGGCCAGCATTTCAGCCGCTAATAGAGCGGGCCGGACCATCGTTCCCACGGCAAGGACAACCCCGTCGGTGCCTTCGCGGATTACTTCTCCCCTGCCGATGGGAAGAGCCGAAAAAACCTGGTCCAACGGCACTCCATATCCGATGCCCCTCGGATATCGGACAACCATCGGCCCGTCGTGCTCGATTGCGGTCTGCAGCATGTGCTGCAGCTCATTCTCGTCCTTCGGCGCCATGACGGTCATGTTCGGCAGGTGTCGCAGATAGGAAAGATCGAAGACACCGTGGTGTGTCGGACCGTCACTGCCGACTACCCCCGCCCTGTCGAGGGCAAACACTACCGGAAGATTCTGCAGGCAGACGTCGTGGAAAACCTGGTCATATCCTCTCTGCAGGAAAGTCGAATAGACGGCGAATACGGGCCTGAGCCCTTCCGCGGCAAGCCCTGCGGCAAAGGTCACACCGTGCTGTTCAGCGATGCCCACATCGAAGAAACGGTCCGGAAATTCGGCGGCGAACGCCGACAGACCGGTGCCCTCCGGCATTGCCGCCGTTATGGCCACCACACGCTCGTTGCCCGCGGCAATCTTGCACATCGCCTGACCAAAGACGGTCGTATAGGAGGCAGGGGCCGACTTGGACTTCAGCACTTTGCCCGTCTCTTTGTCAAAGGGACCGACACCATGGAATTGGGAAGGATTTTCCTCGGCAGGCCGATAGCCCTTGCCCTTGGTAGTCAGAACATGGACGAGAACTGCATTGTCAAAGCGCTTGACATTTTCCAGTGTCGTCAGCAGCAGTTCGATATTGTGACCGTCTATGGGGCCCACATACTCGAATCCGAACGTCTGGAACAGCATTCCGGGTGTGAAAAGACCCTTCAGCGACTGCTCGGCTCGTTGGGCGATTTTCAGGACACCCTTGCCGACAGTGTCGAGATTTTCGAGGAATCCCTGCAAATCCTTCTTGATCTTGTGGAGAAATTCACTGGTGATAGTGCGGCAGAGGAAGTTGGAAAGTGCGCCGACATTTTCGGCTATGGACATTTCGTTGTCGTTCAGGATGACAACCATGTCCCTGTTCAGATGCCCTGCGTGATTCAGGCCTTCAAAGGCGACACCACCGGTCATCGATCCGTCCCCTATCACGGCGATGGTTTTGTTGGCGGCCCCTTTCAGGTCCCGGGCGGCGGCTAATCCGAGAGCCGCGGATATGGAGGTGGAAGAATGGCCCGTATCGAAGGCATCGTGCGGAGATTCGGAACGTTTGGGAAAGCCGCTGATGCCGCCCATGGTTCTAAGAGTGGAGAAGCGGTCCCGGCGTCCGGTCAAGATCTTGTGGGCATACGCCTGGTGGCCCACATCCCAGACAATCCGGTCCTCGGGAGAATTGAAAACCCGGTGCAGGGCAATGGTCAGCTCCACCACCCCGAGGCTGGGGGCAAGATGACCGCCGTTCGCCGCACAGGTATCTATGATCAATTCCCGCAACTCTCCGGCCACTTGCTTCAGATCCTGGACGGACAGCGTTCGGAGATCCGCCGGGGAATCTATCTTTCCCAGAATATCGGTCATTACGATTTCCGACTTACGATATATTTGGCAATCTCCCGGAGGGGATCGGCCTTGGCGTCAAATGGGGAAAGCGCTTCCAGGGCATCATTCACCAGTTCCGCGGCATGCATTTTCGACTCCGCGATGCCCAGGACCGCCGGATAGGTCGCCTTTCCTCTTTCCAGGTCGCTGCCGGCATCCTTGCCGATTTCCTCCGTCGTGCCTTCCAGATCAAGGATATCGTCGGCAATCTGAAAGGCCAGTCCCACGGCCTCCCCATACCTGACCAGCGCCGCCTCTTCGGCTTTGTCCGCATCGCCGAGCAGGGCTCCGGCACGCACGGACGCCTTGATCAGCGCCCCCGTTTTGTGGGTATGGATGTACTGGACCGTGGCCAGGTCCATGTCCGTTTTTCCCTCGCTCTCCATATCCACCATTTGCCCGCCGATCATGCCTCGCGAACCCGCGCACCGGGCTATTTCACTGATCACCTGCAGCCGTTTCGCGGGGTCAATGGACCCGGCCAACTCCTGGCAACTCAGTAGTGCGAAGGCCTCGGTAAGCAGGGCATCTCCCGCCAGTATTGCCGTCGCTTCACCGAAGACCTTGTGGTTCGTGGGTATGCCGCGCCTGAAATCATCGTCGTCCATCGCCGGAAGATCATCATGGATAAGCGAATAGGTATGGATCATCTCCATGGCGCATGCGGCGGGCATTGCTTCTTCAATGTTTCCATCCACGGCCTCGCAGGCGGCAAGCATGAGGATGGGACGAACCCGCTTGCCCCCAGCAAAAACCGAGTAGCGCATTGCCTTGTGGATGAGAAAAGGAAGCTCATCCTCTATAGGCATATATTTTCCGAGAGCCTCATCAACCAGTTTACATCTTTCAGTCAAATACCGTTTCAGGTCCATATGTAATCTCACTTTGTTATTGGGTTCTCATCCGAAAACCCCGGAAAATTCAAACAAGAGTTGGGTTGGAGCTTTACCGGGACAAATAGTACGGCTTTCGTGGAAGGAGAAAGTTCGAGGGAAAGCGTACGCATTTATTGAAAACCAGATTCGGGTGACAAAAGATCACGGATTACTATTTGTTCCGGTAAAGTTCCAACTCAACTCCGGCGGGCAGGTGCTTTCCGGAGCAATAAGTAATTAATCTTCCTCCGGCCGGAATTCCTTCTTAACGAAAGTCCCGTCTTTCTGCCTGAGCAACACCTCTACCCGGCTCTCTGCCTCATCGAGCTTTTTCGCGCAGAACCCGGCATGCCTGACCCCTTCTTCAAAGGCCTTGAGAGACTCGTCAAGGGAAAGTTCCCCGCCTTCCAGCCGGCGTACCACATCTTCCAGTTTTTTCAGAACGGTTTCAAATTTTTCGGCTGCCATGAAAGCCTCACAGGATCAAGGATTCTTTGCTTCATTGTTGCAGAAAAGAAACGTTTTCTCAAGAAATCAGGACAAAGCCCTGCCATTATACAGATTAGCGGATGCGAGTCAAGAATTGCATCCCGCCGGATTTTGCCGCCGGTCAGTCGCGTGCCGATTCGACGATGCACACGGCCGAGCCGCGATGGAAAGTCAGATCCAGCCTGTCACCCGCATCAATCTGGCTACTCTCCCTGACAACAACTCCGTCGGGCAATTTACGGGCTATGGCATACCCCCTTGCCAGCGTGGCGAGTGGCGAGAGAGCCTGAAATCGGGCGATGGTAACGGCGACAGTCTCGCGATTCTGGTCCAGTATCCCACGCATGGCAGTGTCTAACCTGGCCGAAAGCCTGAGCAGCCTTTCACGGCAGCGCTCAAGCTCGACTTCCGGGTTTGTCAGGCGGAGATGATTTGTCATGGAGGCGAGCCGCTCGCGCCGCTGCATCATGCCGGTCAGGAAGGAGCGGTTGAGCCTTTCATACAGGTCATCCACCCTCTGGACGAGATACCCCAGAAGCATGCTCGGATCCTTGACGGCGCGGGAAAGCCCTTCCACCCTGCTCCGGAACTCTCCGAGAATGTGCCGCATGGAATACTCGAGCCTCCTGGAAAGATTGTCCACCTCGGCCGCAAGTTCGGCCTTGTTCTTGACAACCAGTTCGGCGGCCGCCGAAGGGGTGGGAGCCCGAAGGTCGGCAACGAAGTCCGCAATGGTATAATCTACTTCGTGTCCGACCGCCGAAACGACCGGTATCCTGGACTCGTAGATGGCGCGCGCCACGATTTCCTCGTTGAACGGCCACAGGTCCTCCAGAGATCCGCCCCCCCTGCCGACGATGATCACGTCCACCTTTTTGTAAAGGTTGAAATCCCGAACGGCAGCGGCAATTTCCCGGGCTGCGCCTTCCCCCTGGACCCTTACCGGGCAGATGAGTACCTCGACATTAACGAAACGACGCTTGAGAATTTTCAGAATGTCATGAATCGCGGCGCCGGTTGAAGAGGTGACGATGCCGATGCAGTTAGGCAGCATCGGCAGAGGCTTCTTGACCGATTCATCAAAGAGCCCTTCTTTCGCCAGCCGCTCCTTCAACTGAATGAAGGC
>DATEVI010000158.1:0-6277 GCA_035281865.1 Geobacteraceae bacterium
GTTCTACGGAACGTTCCAGCGCAGCTTCTTCCTGCCCCAGACCGTTGACCAGACAAAGGTGAGCGCTTCGTGCGAAAGGGGTGTTCTTACCATCACGCTGCCGAAAAAGGAAGAGACCAAGCCGCACCAGATTACGGTGCAGGTAAAATAAGGGCGGGCACAGGACTGAAGGCTGAAGGCTGAAGGAAAATCGTCCTCTAACTCTTTTGCCTTTAGCCTTTAGCCCTTTGCCCGATGTAGTTCATGCTGCCGGTCCTGTATCCTTGCAGATCGAGGGCCACATGGATAAACCCGGCCGACCTGAAAAATTCGGAAACCTCCCGGCGCAGGTCCGGCTCCAGAAACATGGATATTTCCTCTTCCCCCACCTCTATTCTCGCCGTCTCGTCGTGGAATCTGACACGATAGGTTCTGAAACCTTTTCCCTTCAGGAAATCCTCGCATGTTTCGATCATGTGAAGCCTTTCACCGGTAATCCGCACTCCAAAGGGAAAGCGACTGGAAAGGCAGGCATAGGGCTGCTTGTCCCAGGTCGGCAATCCCGTATCCCGGCTGAGTCGGCGGATCTCCTCCTTGGAGAGCCCCGCTTCCAGAAGCGGGCTCCTCACCGACAGTTCCGCCACGGCTCTGCGCCCTGGGCGATAATCGCCCAGATCATCCATGTTGCTTCCCTCGGCAAGCCATGAAATCCCCAGTTCGCGAGCCTTTTCCGCCAGTTTGCCGAACAGTTCCCTTTTGCAGTGGTAGCAGCGATCTTCGGGGTTTTCCGCAAATCCGGGTATATCCAGTTCGTTTGACTCGACGACTAGGTGCCGCGCCCCTATCCGACGCGCAAGGTCAACCGCTTCTCTGAACTCCGAATCCGGATATGTGGGAGAGACTGCAGTCACGGCACAAGCCCTGTCCCCGAGAACATCATGGGCAACCTTGAGCAGAAACGTCGAGTCCACCCCGCCCGAGAAGGCAATCAGCACAGATTCCATGTTCTCGATTATTTCCCTTAACTTTTCGTATTTTTCCTGAAGCGAATCCATGGTTCTCCCGAATTAAAAATACCCCGCAGCGAGCTTCGGGGTATTGGTGAAAGATGAATACAGACGACGCAATCAGTACCGGGACAAACAGTAAATCAATTAGCTGGCCTTTACTGACTACTGACTACTGACTACTGAGTTAATCAAACACTCCCGTGGACAGGTATCTCTCTCCCGTGTCGGGAAGGATAACCACCACATTTTTTCCGCTTCCCAGCTTGCCGGCAACCTTCAGCGCGCCGCAAAGCGCGGCACCGGAAGAAATACCGGCGAGAAGACCCTCCTCCTTGGCCAGCCTTCGCGTGTGCGCATAGGCTTCGTCGTTGCCGACCTGTATCACCTCGTTGTAAACGGAGGTGTTCAGCACATCGGGAATGAAACCGGCGCCGATTCCCTGGATCTTGTGCGGTCCCGGCGTCCCTCCCGAAAGGACAGGCGAATCGGCAGGCTCGATAGCGGCGATATGGATTCCCGGGTTGTGCTTGCGGAGAACTTCCCCGGCCCCGGTTATAGTCCCGCCGGTTCCTATACCCGCGACAAATCCGTCGATGGAAAGTCCGCTCATCGCTTCAATAATTTCCGGCCCCGTTGTTTTGCGGTGCGTTTCGGGGTTTGCCGGGTTCTTGAACTGCTGGGGGAGAAGATAGCCGTTGGCGGCGGCAAGCTCTTCGGCTTTCTGCACGGCCCCGCGCATCCCCTGTGCGCCCGGAGTGAGGATCAACTCGGCGCCGTAGGCGGCAAGAAGCCTTCTCCTCTCTATGGTCATAGTGTCCGGCATGGTCAGAATAAGCTTGTATCCCTTGACGGCGCATACCATCGACAGGCCGATCCCCGTGTTTCCGCTGGTAGGCTCGACAACGGTACTCCCCGGTTTCAAACAACCTTCCTGCTCGGCTTTCTCTATCATGGCAAGGCAGATGCGATCCTTGACGCTGCCGCCGGGGTTGAAGGCTTCTACTTTCGCATAGATTGCCGCTGAGTCCTTCGTCTCCAGCCTTTTCAGTCTGACCAGGGGAGAATTCCCTATCTGTTCCAATATCTTTTCACTTTTAGCAACGGGCATGAACGCCTCCTTTGACAAGCGCCGCACCGCATCCATCGATGCGATCGGGAACGATTATTATTTTGTGGCGGATCATTGAGCCTGGCCGGAGCCGGTCAGATGTAATAGGTGAACCGGTGATCCTGCTCCTTTTTTACCCCCATGGCCTGTCCTCTTTCGCAGAGAGTCTTGAGGGAAATCTCCGTGAAGAACTCATTCAGCTTTTCCGTCGCCTCCTGCCAGACAGTCTGGGTGACGCATGCGGCGTCGAAGGGACATACATTCTTCTTCAGCTTCTTGCCGTTTGTGCAGTCGACAAGGAGGGTATCCCCTTCGGCGGCTTCAAGGATTTCCCTGACGCTTATCTGCTCGGGTTTCTTCGCGAGAAAGTAGCCGCCCTGCGGGCCTCTTTTGCTCTTCAGAATCCCGGCCTTTTTGAGGCTCTGGAATATCTGCTCAAGATAACGCGGTGAAATCTCCTGCCGGCGAGATATGTCTTTGATCTGGACAGGCAACGTTCCGGAATTGTACGCCATGTCAAAAAGTGCACGCAAACCGTAACGGCTCTTCGTTGATAGTCTCATATGGCAACCTCTCTATTTATTTGCCGAGTTTATAATAACTCCATCAATATTGTCAAGAACACAAATCGTCTTTCTGTTTATTGTCCATAGTTATGCTGATATTTCGCATCGGCTTGAATACCGGGCACCGGAGCGGTGAAAATGCGGGCGATAATCCTTCTCCACTGAAACCGGACAAAAGCAGAAATGGAGCTTTAACGCTCCAAACGATCCCGCCTTATTTTCCATCGGGCGAAAATGCAGGTGATCGCCGCCAAGATCGCAGGCACGAGCCAGAGGGACCCCTTATTTTCTCCAGAGACGATCATTCCGATCACCGAAATACTCAACACTACGGCAGCCGCCATATATAATCTTTTCCACCTGTCTGCCATCAACAATGCTCCTCCAATTCTCAACGTGAGGGAAATGTTGTGAAGAATCCCCTCAACACGCGGCATTGATGTGTCACCACACCGCGATACGCGGCCACCGAACATGCTCTTGTCGAGATAATATTTTTAATGAAAACATGTGGCGAGCGAAAAGCACCCCTCTCCGGGTTGTTTGGTCAGAGAAATTGTTCTGAAGTTTTTGACATTTATACCCGAAGAGTATAACATGACGTCGCCTTTACGGCACATAACGGAACGACAATAAATGGCTTTAAGGCCGCTCGATCCCTGGATACATTTTGGCAGGGCATTTCGTGGACATGACTGCATCGACGCTTGGAAGGTAGAGGATTCACATGGACAAGTCGAGCTTTACTGCGGGAAGCCCAAAAAAACCGGCGGACGGTCTCTTCCGCTCTCCTGCCTTACTGCTTGCAATTGTCGGATTCACAATATTCATTACTGAAATTCTGGTAATGGCCCTTCTTTCCATACTCCCCGAACTTCCGGTTTACCACCTCTTTGTACTTGATTCCGTCCTCCTGCTCCTGTTTCTTTTCCCCTGTTTGTACTTCTTCGTGCTCCGTCCCATGAAGATGCAGATTGCACAACGCGACAAGGCCGAGGAGCAGCTAAAAAGATCACTGGAGGAGGTGCGCAACCTTTCAGACCACCTGCAAACGATGCGGGAAGAAGAAAGAGCCCGCATCGCCGCGGAGATTCACGATGAGCTGGGACAGTCTTTGACGGCCCTTAAGACGGAACTTTTTTTGCTGGGAAACGGGCTGTCGACGCCGTTAAGCAATAAATGCCTGGAGTTGTGCACCCTTGCCGATGAGACTATCAAATCCGTGCAACGGATATCATCCGAGCTGCGTCCGAGCGTGCTGGACAACTTTGGCCTTGAAGCGGCCATCGAATGGCAGGTGGACAATTTCCGGAAATGGGCAGGGATCGAATGCGATAGCGTGCTCGATTTCGACGAGAATAGATTATCTGCCGAATGTTCCACGGCCCTGTTTCGCATCGTGCAGGAGGCGCTGACCAATATTGCCCGTCACTCCGGCGCCACGTACGCAAGGATAACCCTCCGGGCGAAGAACGGATACATTGCCTTGAAAGTCGTCGACGACGGTAACGGGATAGCGCGGGACAAGGTTTATGCTTTGGACTCCGTGGGCCTGATCGGTATCAGGGAGCGGGTCCGTGCCTTGCGCGGAAGTACCAGGATGAGGGGAATTACGGGAAAGGGAACCGGGATAAGCGTTGTAATCCCGTTACTGTGATGGGGGGAACCGTCGTGACAAGGGTACTGATTGTCGAAGACCATCAGATCGTCAGAGAAGGATTGAAGAAAATAATTTCCGAAGCCGGAGAGATGATCGTTACCGACGAAGTCACAAACGGCGCGGAAGCCCTGGCGAAGATCGATAGTCAGGAATATGATCTGGTTCTTCTGGACCTGTCGCTTCCCGGGAGAAACGGTCTCGATGTGTTGAAGCACATAAGGAGTCACAAACCGGACCTTCCCGTTCTGGTGATCAGCGTCTACCCCGAGGAAGACTACGGGGTCAGGGTCCTGAAAGCCGGCGCATCCGGTTACCTGTCAAAAGGGAGTGCCGCAAGTGACCTGATCACGGCAATGAGGAAGGTAGTCCGCGGAGAGAAATATCTTAGCGCCAAACTGGCCGACAAGCTCATAGGTACAATAAGGGGCAACCATGAACTTTTTCCCCATGAGACTCTTTCAAACCGGGAATATCAGGTATTTCGCCTTCTTGCCTCGGGCAAAACGGCCATGGAAGTCTCCCTGGAAATGTCCCTCAGTGTAAAAACGATCAGTACTTACCGGATGCGTATTTTGGCAAAAATGAAATTGAAAAACAACGCCGACCTCACCCGCTATGCCGTGCAACACGATCTCTTTGACTGAATCCTACCCTTGGCGTACACCCTCGCTCGCCTGAGTTGCAGGAAGAGCGTTGTTCAGAACCACCATCCTACCAAGTGCATTTTTTCTCCTTAACGAAAAAACGTCGCCATTGCCTTCCGAACCTTGGGGCCGAAAGACAATGACGACGCCGATTGCAGTGCATATTCAAAGATCCGCCGGCGACAAGAGAATGCTTGCCGCCGGCGACACAGTTACGGAGTGGTTACGAATACGGCATTGGACCAGCCGGAATCACCGACGCCACTGGTTGCCCGCACGCGGTAGTAGTAGTTGAGCACACGGGACACATTCTGACTGAACGTGGTCACGTTGGCGCCGACGCTGAACGAGGTCGCGTTGTTGAAGTTTGCGCTGGTGGCCCGCTGAATCTGGAAACCGGTCTCGTTGGCGGAGTTGTCGGTCCAGTTCAGCGTTGCCCTGTCCTGGAACAGGTTGCCGTTGATCCTGACCGCCGAACCGGTCAGGTTGGTCGGAGCGGCAGGCACCGCTAAAACTACGGTAACAGTGTTGGAAGGTGCCGACACACCGGTGGCATTCACGGCCGTCACGTAGTATGCATAAGTGTTGCCGACCGTCACGCCATTGTTGTTGAAGTTGACGGTGCCGCCTGTCGCCACACGTTGGTTAGCATTGCGGTTGACCGTTCCGATCTGGGTAAATGCACTTCCGTTGACCGAGCGCCAGACTGCAAAGCTTGTCTCGTTGTTGGAAGCATCCGTCCAACTGAGCCTGATCTGGCTGGGTGAATTGATCGTAGCGGTCAGGTTGGTCGGAGAGGCAATCGGAGGCTGTCCTACGGTCACGATATTCGATGGCGAATCACCGGAGGCGTTGTAGGCAACGACGCGGTACCGGTACATCGTCCCATTGACGGCCGTCGCGTCATTATAGGTGGTCACATTCGCAAGGGCTGTTCCGATGATCGCGAATGCGCCGGTGGGACCCGTGGCACGTTCGATCCTGAAGCCGATCTCGTTGGCCGGGTTGCCCGAAGAGGTAGCTGCAGGAGTGCCGTCTGTCCAGGTGAGGCTGACCGGCCCCGTACCCGTGGCTGTCAGAACAGGTGCCGTTGGCAGCTGACGTGCCACGTTCAACTTGATGGTGCGCATCATGTCATTTTCTTCATGACTCAGGATGTGGCAGTGCCATACATACTCCCAGCCGAAGTTGAACAGGGTGTTCGTGACTGGCGGAGTAATGGGCTGTCCGGTCAGAGGGTTGATGTTTGTAAAGCCTTCTGTAGCGCCCGCCGGCAACGCCGGGTTCAAGAGTCGGATGCTGTCGGGGAT
>DATEVI010000159.1:0-4043 GCA_035281865.1 Geobacteraceae bacterium
AGGATGAAACTGGAGAGATCCTTTGTAGGGGTACCCCTTGCGGGTACCCTTTTTTCGATTATCACCAATGTTGCCTTCCTTACCAAGGATACCCGCAAGGGGTATCCCTACATAAATTCTAAATACGCGTCTATACGTCCCCGAGGTCGTCATTTTGTTGAAACCCGGTCAAGTTTTTGACAAAGAAAAAGGGACAACATTTACGTCGTCCCTTTTTCCCGATACTGGCTGTGCCGTTAATTCGTCTATCTCTTGATGTTCAGCACTTCCTGCGTCATCTCGTCAACAGTCGTAATGGTCTTCGAGTTTGCGGAATAAGCCCTCTGGGTTACTATCATCTTGACGAACTGGGCGGCCATGTCCACGTTGCTCAGTTCGAGTGAGTTAGAAAAGAGCCGCTCGCTCGTGCCGTTCGGAGCGGTTACCATCGCATCGGTTATTCCCGTATCGGTTCCGGCTCTGAAGAGTGTACCACCGATCTTTTCCATCATTCCCCTGTCGGGGACAAGCGCCACGCCCAATTTTACGGAAGCGCCCGTACCTGGACCAAGAGGACCGTCATAGGTCAGCTGAGCGCCCGCTTTGTCCAGATAAGTGATGGCGCCGGTACTGTCTATCTTGGTAATCTTGCCGAATGTGGCTACGTTGAACTGGATCGGTGCCCGTGCCTGGTCAAGAACACGGTAGCCATCGGGATTGGTCAGGTAACCGTCCTTGTCGACCCGGAATGCGCCGGCCCTGGTATAGTACGCGTCTGCCGCGGCCTGTGGACCGGCTGCATCGGGAGCACCGACGACGAAGAAACTGTCACCCTGTATGGCAAGGTCCGTCGTCAGTTCAGTCGATTCGAATGAGCTCTGGCCGAAAACATTGTCCACTTTCTGCATCTGCACGCCGCGACCTATCTGGGAGTTGTTGCCTACATTCGCTGACAGCATGTCGGAAAACAGTGTCCTTCCGTATTTGAAACCGGTTGTATTAACGTTGGATATATTGTTGCCGATGACGTTCATTGCCTCGCCGTTATTGACAAGACCGCTTACACCTGTGAAAAGCGCTGACGTAATACTCATTTTGTTGCCTCCTTGTTTTCATTGGGGGATTCCTCGGTCGGTCGGAATCCCTTCGGCTTCCTCATGGAGGTCCAGCCGGTTAGAAAGTGACTTCTATTTCATTTGCAAACCACTGCCGAATCTATGTTGGTGAATACATTGCCCTGCATGCTTTCCCGGTCCATTGCCGTTATTACGGTCCGGTTTTTTACGCTTACCACGAAGGCGGCATCTCCCAGCATGACCAGCGATTCCCTGCCTCCCTTTCGCACTACACTATCGACGGCATCTTCCAGTTTCCGCACATCATTGTCACTCAGGCTCATCCCCCTGCTCTGCAATCTCTCCAGGGCGTGCTGGGAAAACTTCAAACCCTCCGTGGGCAGTTTTTCCCTCAGGATACCGGCAAAATCTGTTTTCCCGGTGGCGCCTGTGTCCGCTTTGGATGTGCTCTTCGCCCTGGAAGGTGGAATGAGTAAGGGTTCAGGGAAAAGAATTTTATCTATCAAGTCAGTTCACCCCCTTCACTGCGAGAACATAGGACAACGGCACATCCACTCCGGCGACCGTGAGTACGGGAGCGCTGCCGTCGAGTTTCACGCCGTCCACCGTGCCCTGTATCATGGAAGTTGCTGACAGGCTGTTCCCGGAGGAATCGGTGCCGGTTACCGCAAAGCTGTATGTGCCGGCGGGAAGCGGATTGTTGTTGTTGTCCCTTCCGTCCCATGCAACACTGTGGTCACCCGAAGCAGTTTGTCCCTGGGTCAGCGTTCTGACAATGTTGCCGCTTGCATCCTTAATTACAATTTCAATTTGTTCCGCCGCCTGACCAATCCTGTAATTCAGGGTCTGTTGACCGGCGTCCGTCAATGTGATGCCGGAACCGGGTGCGAGAATTTCTTTACCGATGAAAGAGACGGCAGTGGAACTCGTATCACCGTTCAGCGCATTCAGGATATTCTGCAGATTAGAGTTGGTGTTGTAGGCCTGCTCTACCTGCGTCAGTTGAGCCAGTTGCCCGATGAACTGAGTGCCGTCCATGGGGTTGAGAGGATCCTGATTCTGCAGCTGGGTAACGAACAGCTTCAGAAAATCATCCTTGTTCATGCCGGTTTCTTTCTTCATTTGCTCGGCGGCTGTTGTCGAACTGTTTACAGACACTGCATCTATCAATTTCCATCACCTCCTTTATAGTCTGAGATCCACCATTGAATTTTCGGCTGAATCAAGATAGCTGATGTTGCTTTCCGACGTGTCTTCAGAAAAACCTGAAAAACGCATGAAAGGGTTTGGTTGGGCGTTTTGCCCGGTATGTCGCCAATCCCGATAACTCTCGCCGGAACCGCCCCCCCCTCCCGTCAGTACATTGAACCGATCCATGGCGATATTCTGCCGGGAAAGCGTCTCCTTGAGACTGTCCATATTCTGCATCAGGGCTTCTTTTACTGTCTGGTTTTCAGCAATGATCTCTACTTTCAGTCTTTGATTTTCCATCTTCATGTTGACCTGCAATTCGCCGAGTTGTTCCGGGTTGAGCCTCATGGTTATCCGGCTGGAATCGCCGTTTGACCGCTGGCCGGCGAGTTTTTCCCGTACCTGGGAGAGGATCTGTTCATGGGATACCGGTCTTGACGGTTCCGATACCGCATTTTGTGATTGGGCCTGGGTCTGCGTGGAAATTTCAGTTGAGCGCATTCCCGAATTCACATCGGCGAATTTGATGTTTCCTTTGCCGTTGTCGGGTGAATTCATGGGGGATTCGCCGGACTTCTCGGAAAAGTCCCCGGGCGCGGAAGAATCGCCAAATGTCACTTCGATTTTTTCAAAATCGATGCTTTTCCCGGATGACTCCGGTTTCTCCGTACGGATCGACTGTTCCGGGTCGTTCACGCTCAACGCCAGTGGAGTTTGCAGTCCGTTTTCATCATGTTTTCCGTGGTGTTGTGTCCGTACGCGTGAAAAGTCCCGATTGTCTTCCATCCCGGTGGCAACAACCTGCTCATTACCACCCTTTCCTTCCGTCGATGCAATTTCAAACAGTTGCTGCTTTGCGTGCGGCAGGTCCAAATCCTTCTTTGGCTGTAGAATCGTATCGACCCGCTGTGCGGTTGCGGGATTTGCTTCCGAAGAATTGGCAATGCTTTCATCAGGACTCGTCATTTCTCCGGAAAGCGGTGCAAGACCTGTTTCTGTCTCCATCCGGCTGCTCATGTCGGGATATCCCGCGTCCGGCATTTCAACCTGTGACAGGGTCGGTTCCAATCTGTCCCTCCCCGTCGCATCTGCATCGAAATTCCGGGGTCGGTCGGTCACCTGAACATTCGACATTTCCTTCTTCAAGTTTGGAACCTCTACATCTCTTGGTTTTTCCGCGGTTAACCAACGTGCATCCTTACTTTCAGCTGGTTCCGTCACAACACTTCTCTGTGCACCGAGTAGCACAGCCGTGCCTGTCGCCTGTAAAATACCTGCCGGCATGCCGGTATTTTCAGAGATCATTGCGGAAGATTTTTCAGTTACGATCTCTTCATCGGGAGCGTCAACCTTCCCTGCGGCAGATTCGACGGATGAAACGGATACGACAGATAGGACATTTGTGTCCCTGGCAGTGGGTTCGGCTTCTTCCATGCCCGGGTCTGTCTGTATCCGCATGGCGAAAGCGTCTTTCACTGGCTGGAATAGCATTGCCATGCATTCCACGGAGTTTCCGTTCATCTCTTTACCGGTCTTGACATCCGATTGACTGTTCCCGCCATCCTCAGTCTGTTCAGACAACGACGGATTTACGGATTCAAAAAGTCCGGCGAATATCGAATTGAACAGGTCGGGTTGCCGCATCCCGGTCTTGCCGCTTTCGGTAGTGACTACCGCTGCTTCCGCAGGCACAGGCAATGCCTGGGTAACACATTGTGATACTGTCATGGTTTGTTCACCTCCTTTCTTTTGTGTTGTTGATTTGTAGATTAAACATGTAATAAAACGATGTAGGGG
>DATEVI010000160.1:0-2611 GCA_035281865.1 Geobacteraceae bacterium
CTCCACGGGTCTTCTGAGGGAAAACCTTACCTTGCCGAGGTTGTCCAGCGGATTGCCCATGAAGTCGATAACCCTTCCCATCAATTCCTGTCCCACCGGTGCGTCGAGCACCCGCCCGGTTCTCCGAACATCGCAACCTACCTGCAGAGATCTGCTCTCGCCGAGCATGATGACACCCACTTCACTGGGGTCGAGGTTGAATGCTATGCCGAACAGGTCTCCCGGAAAGCGTACCAGTTCGTTTGACTGCACCCCCGGAAGGCCTGAAACCCTGGCGATGCCGCCGTTCAGGTAGATCAGGGTGCCGGCCTCCTGGAGCCGCACTTCGGCATGATGCTTATCCAGAACCTGTTCGAAAAGGCTGAAGGTGTCATCCGGCATTTTATTGTTTTCCATATTGACCTGTCATTCTTGGGGAATCTTCGACATTCTCACGGCGGTCCCGCTTTCGAATGCCTCGGCAAAGCTCTGTTCCAGTTCGTCCAGATACCCTTCCATATCCCATGTTACTTTTCTACCGTCTGCAATAATTTCTATGCCGCAGATCAATGATTCGGATGACTCGAAATTGATATTCACATCCGCCGAGGGAGAGTCGTCCCTTCCCTTTTGGCCGGATTTGCTGATCTGCTCCCTGATTGCCGCGACAATTTTCTGCCGTCCCTCCGGATTCATTTCGAAGGCGCTCCGGATGACGATTTCCAGTCCGGAGCCCATGAGGGAATCCGCGATTTCCTTTTGCATGGCCGGGTCCAGATTCCGGATTCGACTTAAGAATACATCGGTCATCCGTTGCTCCAGATTAGTGTCCGCCAGATCCGTCAAGGCCCGACGAACGACGGCAAAAACCTGCTTACAGGCATGCAGACGAAATCCCTGTTCAAAAGCCGCTCTTTGTTGTCGAAAAGACTCATACCATTGTGCCTGACTTCTGTCCGTCTCCTCTCGGGCTTTCTGTTTCAGGTCCCTGCGCAAAGCCTCGGCTTCTTCCCTTGCCCCGGCAAGCATTTCTTCACGGGTATCGGCCATCTCCCGCACCATTTCCCGATAGCGCATTCCCTCCAGGTCAGCCTCCCGTACCTTGTATGCCGCTTCATCCAGCCTGTCGGCGATTTCTTTCTCGCGTCTTTCCATGGCCTTGATGATCGGGCCGTACAGGAAGCGTTTCAGCAGGGCGACGAGTATCAGGAAGTTGATTATCTGCGCAATGACGGTGAACCAGTCTGGTCCCATGTACTATCCTCAGGGGTGTGTAATAACGTATTTCCAAAAGGGGTTGGCGAAAACGAGAATCAGGGCCACCACGAAGCAGTAGATGGCCATGGATTCGATCATCGCCAGGCCAACGAACAGCGTCCGGGTAATGGTTCCGGATGCGTCAGGCTGCTGGGCTATGGAGCTCAGTGCCTGGGCGACGGCCCGGGCTTCCCCCAACGCGGGTCCTATGGAGCCGATGGCCATGGTCATCCCTGATACAATGATTGAAACCATACCGATGAGCCCGATGTTATCCATATCACTTATCTCCTTTTATTCCTTTTTCTTCCGCTATATCCTTGCGGCTCCTGATCGAGGTCGCGGAAGCGATGTAAACCATGGCAAGAACGGCGAAAATGTAAGCCTGGATCAGCCCTATCAGAAGCCCCAGAATCTGCATGACGATCGGGAAGAAGAGCGGCGCGAGACTCAGCAGGATGCCCACGATAAGGGTCCCGCTCATTATGTTTCCGTAAAGACGGACGGCCAACGCGAGCGTTCTTGATAATTCTCCGATGATCTCGAACGGCAACATGAAAACGGACGGTTTGATATAGTGCTTCAGGTAGCCTGCGACTCCTCCATGCAGTATTCCGTAAAAGGGAACAGCTATGAAAACGCATATGGCCAGAGCCGCGGTGGTGGACAGGGAACCTGTCGGCGGTTCGAATCCGGGAATGATTTCCAGGGTATTCGAGATGGCGATGAACAGGAAGAGAGTGCCGACGAAGGGGAGAAAACGTCCCGGTTCCTGGCGGCTGGTGGACCGGATCTGGTTGTTCATGTAGCTCACCAGGGTTTCAAGCAGGTTCTGCTTTCGGGACATTTTTGCTCCGGCGGACAGATTACGCGTCGACAGCCAGGAACCGACCACGAGAATCGCCATGACAACCCAGGTAAATAGTATGGTGGCATTGAGCTTTACCGGCCCCCACTGCCAGAATATCGTGGTATCGGGACTCAGTTCCATTTCATTATCCCTTCATTGTCCGGGGAGCGGCAACTCATTGCCGACGGGTTTCCACAGACGCACCAGGACAAACCGCATCACCATAAAACCAAACGTTACAGCCAGAAGCCGCTGCCAGGACCCGTCCATAAACAGATAGAAGCCGGACAACGTCACACCAAGGCGTGCCAGGTAACTGCATAGAGTCAAAAGAGCCGGTCTTGCGGCAAAAGGCAGACGTTTCACCGTAAGCCACAGTCCGCCGAAGTAGAATAAACCGAGAACCATTCCTGAAATACTTGCGAATCCCAGTTGCCATAATGAAACTTCCATGGAAATCTATCCTCTTTGATTTAATCATTTTTCGACACATGGCTAATCCAATACCATGCGTTCAAACATCCG
>DATEVI010000161.1:0-3916 GCA_035281865.1 Geobacteraceae bacterium
CGTCATCAAATGTCAGGGCTTCACGGATACCTTCTTCTAACATCTCTAACTCCTTTAATTTCCTATAAGTAAACCACCGGCTCTGCCGGGGGGGGGTCCCGAAGTCTGACCAATCCGGGAATATGTTTTCTAGAGTGAGGTTATTGGAAAACTCCTGGTTGCGGATGGAGATTTTCATTCCGGGCCTATGAAGGAAAACCCGGAAGCCTGGTTATTCAGGCTCTTCCGGATTGCGGTAATTGCCGGAACGATCGATCAAGGAACCTCAAGAGTCCGGAAAGCCAAATACTTTATGGTTTTGTTTCTAACCATAGAAAACCCCGCTTTGAGCGGCTCTGCAGACTCTCAGCCTTCGGCTTTGCCGGATTTTATAACTCGTTAAAATATTAACTGAGCAGTATAGTACTTGAATGGTCCCCGGTCAAGCAAAAGTATGGCAGCACAACTATGATGGAAACGGCGAGCGGACAACGTTTGCATGTGCACCAATCCCAGATTGCCAATTTAGACCGTTGCGTCCTGTCCGATCCTTCAAAACAGCATACTGTGGAATGACAACAAAACTGAATGCCCGTTATGAAGGGATGAATGCTTTTTTATCTTCTATCCGACGAAGCGCCTTGACGATGAGCTTTACCGCATTTTCCAGGTCCGAAACGGAAAGCACTTCAACCGGAGTATGCATGTAACGAAGCGGGATTTTCACAAGAGCCGTGGCAACCCCTGCACGGGATACCTGCATGACGTTTGCATCGGTACCCGTAGCCCCCGGCAAGCCTGTAAACTGGACAGGTATTTTCTCTGATTCTGCAGTTTGTGACAGTAAATCAAATAAAGCAGGATTTATGTTGGCTCCCCGGGGAAGAATCGGGCCGCCCCCAAGTTTCACATCGCCGGCACTTTTCTTGTCAAGATCAGGCTGATCTGTACTGAAATCGACTTCCACACATATGCCCAAGTCCGGATCAATGGAATAGGCACTTGTTCTCCCGCCTCTCAACCCGACTTCCTCCTGTACGGAGGAAACACCATAGAGATCGACTGGAAGTTTTTCCGCGAGTGAAGCTACATGCCGCAGGACCTCTGCGACAACAAAGCTTCCGGCCTTGTCGTCAAACCCGCGGGAAGTAATCCTGTCGCCATGAAGTTTTTCAAGACTTTCTGCAAACGTCACAGGGTCACCAATCCTGATTAACTGCTCCGTTTCTTCTTTACTTGCAGACCCTATATCAATATATTGTGCATCAAGCTTTACAATTGTATCTCGGTCCTTCGCCTCGATGAGGTGAATCGGTTTCCGCCCGATTACTCCGGGAACCACACCGTTCCCCGTGTGTATGTGAACTCTCCGGCCCTGAGTGACCTGTGGGTCTACACCCCCCACCGCAGCAAAGAAAATAAAACCGTTGTCGTCGATGTATCGCACCTGAAACCCGATTTCATCCGAATGACCAACAAGCATGACCTTGGGCCGGTCATCACCCGTACCGGGGATAAAACCTATTACATTTCCCAGCATATCGGTGGAAACCTGGGCAAACGGCGCAATATATTCACGAAATACCCTCTGGGCCGGCTGTTCATACCCCGAAGGACTCGGTGCTGATACGAGTTGCTGTAAAAAGCTTAAGGACTCTTCCCGCATTTATTCCTCCTCTTTCAAATCTGCCGTTAAACGTGAGGGCGACCTTTCGGGCCGCCCTCAAGAGTCACATGGGGTATTTGCCAAGGTCTTTGGGATCAAGGCTTTCCAGGAAATCAACAAAGCGCCGCTCATCAGAACCGTCGAAAATACTCTGATCTGATGTGGGCATTACTAAAGACTGAGACAGAACATGTTCGGCAACATACACAGGAATGTCGTATTTCAGGGCCATTACTACGGCCTCGCTCGGTCTTACGGACAACTTAATTTCTTCACACTCACCCGCAAAAACAATCGAAACATCAAAAACACCGTCATTCAGGTCATCAATGTTGATTTTATCGACCTTCAGCCTCATTTGCGAAAGCAGCTTCGTCAACAAATCACTGCATCCGCTCTCGGCAGACATATCCCTACTGATAAGTTCGGCAGCAATCGACACCGCATCCATGGTATTAATCCATATGGGTAGGGCATACCCTTCATCGGCATCCTTGAGCAGGACCACTGGCATTTGAGCGATGGAATCGAGGGTAAAACCATTCACTTTCATTTCGACATACATTCACGCCCCCGAGAGTGCAGTAAATATCATTCAGAAACCTGCTTATATTCACCCAGAAAGGAATTTTGAAAGGCTTTTGTTATCCTGACTGAAACAAAGCTACCGACAAGTGAAAGCTCACCCGTAAAGTTTACAATCCTGTTGCCGTCCGTCCTTCCGGATAGCTGATCTCCTCTTTTACTCCGGCCTTCAACAAGCACGTTCTGTATTGAACCAACAAAACTCTTGTTCCGTTCAAGAGTTATTTGTTTCTGAAGAGTTTGTAACCTGGAAAGGCGTTCTTGTTTTTCTCTATACGTGACATTATCGCAAAAGCTGGCTGCCTTCGTCTCCGGTCGCACAGAGAAAATGAAAGAAAATTGGTCTGCATATTCGACCTCTTCAATGAGGGAAAGGGTCTGCAGGAAGTCTTCTTCGGTTTCGCCGGGAAACCCGACTATTATATCGCCGGTAATCTGAATATCCGGTCGCGCCTTTTTCAGTGCTTCGATATTCTTCAGGTATTCTTTCCGGCAATACCCTCTTTCCATTTTGGCAAGGATAGCATCGCTTCCCGATTGAGCAGGAAGATGAATGTGGCCACAAAGCTTAGACATATCGGCAAAGCAGCTGATAAGGGATGGTGAAAGATCTTTAGGGTGAGAGGTTGTAAAACGTATCCTCTCTATCCCATCGATAGCGGAAACCTTGTGGAGCAATTCTGAGAAATCGCACTCACCTTGACTCTTGAGACCGTATGAATTTACATTTTGGCCCAGAAGAGTAACTTCTTTTACATCTTTATCGGCCATCCTCCGTATTTCATCAAGAATATCGGAAGAACGCCGGCTTATCTCCCTGCCACGTACAAAAGGGACAATACAATAAGAACAGTAATTGTCACAACCCTGCATAATGGTAACAAACCTAGAAACACGGCCGTCTGCCTCGCTTTGCGGGAACAGGTCAAGCCTGGTGTCGTTATCAATAAAATCAACGTTCGTCAGCCGCTGTCCTTCTTGAGCCGCTGACACCATATTCGCAACAAGATGCAGATTGTGAGTTCCAAACACGAAACTTACGAAAGGTGCCTTTTTCAGTAGTCGTTCGCCTTCCTTCTGCGCAACGCAACCACCCACTCCAACTATGAGGCGCTCATTATTTTTCTTCAGATCTTTAAACCTGCCCAAAGAGCTGTACAGTTTTTGTTCAGCCTTGGCCCTGACACTGCAGGTATTAAGAATGATCAGATCAGCCAGTGACGGATTTTCCGTTGACTGATAACCACTTCGATTAAGCATGGAGACAATCTTCTCCGAATCGTCGACGTTCATCTGACAGCCGAAGGTTTCCAGATAAAGCAGCTTTTCTTTTTCCATAGTATACGTTTTCTTAACAAGAGTTTTATTTAGATATTACGCAATTTAAACATTTTAAGTCAACAGCTTTCAGTATTTTTGCACGACCTCAACATTCATGCAATTTAGTCAGGAAATCGCAGCTATGGCGGCCCCACAAGCGAGTGCTACCTGCATTGATAATTATGCATTGTAAAAATGGTCAAGGAACGGGTGTGAAATTACTCCAACGGCCATTTTCAACAAGGTTCGTTGAAACATTAATTCCGTTTAGAATCCGGAGTCCCATCAGGCCCCAGCACGTCGCTGATCAACTTGAGAAAATCAATACGACTAAATCCTTCTTCTTCCCTGTTCTGGTTTTCACAC
>DATEVI010000162.1:0-2821 GCA_035281865.1 Geobacteraceae bacterium
GGCATGCGGGTCGATGCGGCTCTGACACAACTGGAAAAATTCCTCAACCACGCATCCCTGGAGGGACTGAGGGAAGTACGGATCATCCACGGAATCGGCACCGGCGCCCTCCTTGCGGCAGTGCGAGAATACCTGGACGGACATCCACTGGTGAGTGAATTCCGGCCCGGCGAGCAGTACGAAGGCGGCAACGGGGCGACCATCGTTTCGCTCAGGTGATGGAGTCGCGGCAAATGACTGACTGAATCTGCTAAAACCAGCAATGAATTTCCAGGACAAGGAGTTATCGGTGATCATCTCCATCATTGCCGCGATGACCGACAATCGCGTAATCGGACGCGACAACGCAATTCCATGGCATATACCCGCCGACATGCAGCGGTTCCGGGCAATCACCATGGGGCACCCGCTGATCATGGGGAGAAAGACGTTCGAAAGCATCGGCAGGCCGCTGCCCGGCCGAAAGACCGTTGTACTGACCAGGAGCCGGGATTATCGTGCCGAAGGAAGTATCGTTGTTCACAGCCTGCGGAAAGCCCTCGATGAATGCGCGGGAGCGGATGAAGTCTTCATCTGCGGCGGCGGCGAGGTATACCGTGAGGCCCTTCCACTTGCCTCCCGCATTTACCTGACCGTTGTACACGGAGAAGTGGCTGGTGATACCCTCTTCCCGGATATACCGGATGAATTTGTCGAGGCGGCGCGGGAAAATGCAACAGAAAACATGTTTTCCTTCACCTTTATTTTGTACCAGAGAAAAAATTTATGATGACTTCAGAGAACTACATCGCCATTTGAGGTATAGGGTATAGCAATCATTTTCCGAAGGAGGGGAAGAGTGAAAATAACGAGAGTGTTGGCCGTGTTGTGGCTCTTTGCGGCAGTTCCCGCCGTGTCAGCCGAATCCGCGAATCTGAGGGAACTCTACATCTATCCATCTTTCCAATATTTTACCTGGGAAGAGTTCCACGATGGTCGGCGTCTTCTCAAGGAAACCGGTCCGCTGTTCGGTGCGGGGGCGGCGATTCTCCTGGAAGGCCCCAAGCTTGACGGTTGTAATTCTTTGACTTTCAAGGGTAAGGCGGAGCTGTTCGGAAGTGTGGTAGATTACGACGGAGAAACCCAACCCCCGAACACGTTGCCCATAAAAACCGACGTTACTTATTTCGGTACGAAAGGTGAGATTGATGTGGGCTGGCGTTATACTGCGGGTTCCCTGTTCCTGGAGCCTTTTGGCGGGGCGGGGTTTCGCTGGTGGCTCAGAGACCTTCACGATACCACCGCCACGGACACCGGTGGCAACACGGTTCAGGTCTCCGGCTATCAGGAAGACTGGTTCAGCGCATACGCAAGGGTCGGTCTGGGGGGCGGATATGCTGTGGCAAAGGATTTCAGGATATTTGCCGAGGCGGGAGCCAAATATCCGTTTTACACCGAGAACAGCGTTGATTTCCCCGGTGTCGGACAAGTGACGGTCAAACCGGGGGGGGAATGGTCAGCATTTGCCGAGATAGGCGCCCAGTACAAATGGTTCAGGCCGAGCGTCTTCTACGAAGGCTTCAGGTATTCCGACTCACCGGTCGTCAGCGGCCTTTTCCAACCCCAGTCCGAGTCGGACGTCATCGGCATCAATCTTGGCGTGGCTTTCAGATAGCCAAAAGCCGTAGTCAGTAGTCAGTAGTCAGAATCCGAAAGGTTCTTGTTCTGACTACTGACTACTGTATTCTGAATTCTGCTTTCAGTACGCCTTCTCCAATATCCTCAACACATCTTCCTTGTTCGTATCTCGCGGATTGAAGATGGTGCTTATCTCCTGCAGCGCATCACTTGCGATGCGATCAAACAGGTCCCTGGAAACTCCCACTTCTTTGAGAGTCGGTATACCAATTTTTCCTGACAGCGTCCTGATCGCGGCAACAGTTTCCTGTAGGGCCTGTTTTTCGGGCAATTCTCCGATATTCAGACCCATTGCCTTGCCGATGTCACGGACCCGTGCCGGTGCGGCTTCGGCGTTGAACTCCACAACGTAGGGAAGAACCGCTGCGTTTGCGACGCCGTGCGGCAGTCCGCAATGTACGCTCAGGGGATGGGCGATGGAGTGGGCAAGACCGAGTACGGCGGAGTTGAATGCGAATCCGGCCAGCATGCTGCCGATCAACATATTGGTTCTCGCCCCCAAGTCGGTTCCTTTTTCGACTGCCTTGATGAGATTGCCGCTGATCAGTTCAACGGCTTTCAGCGCATTTACGTCGGTCGGAATTGAAGCTCCCCTGGACAGGTAGGCCTCGATTGCGTGGGTCAATGCGTCCATGCCGGTCGTCGCGGTCAGGGCGGGAGGCATAGCCTTGGTCAATAACGGGTCTATCAGGGCGTACTTCGCGCCCACGTATTGTCCGCCTATTACCATCTTTTTCAGTTTGACGGTGTCGGTAATGACGGCGAATGAGGTTACCTCGCTTGCCGAACCCGCTGTTGTGGGAATGGCCACCAGGGGCGGGGTGGCGATCTTGACCATATTGATGCCGTCATATTGATCTATGGGAGATTCATTGGCCAAAAGGATACAAACCGCCTTGCCGGCGTCCATGACGCTGCCTCCGCCGACAGCGACGACCACTTGAGATTCCGCCTCCCTAGCCAGCCTGGCTCCTTCTTCCACCACGACGTCGGTCGGGTTCGATACGACGCCGTCCCATTCAACGACATCCAGACCCGCGGCTTTAAGCGTCGAGACTATGTCGCCCGCAATGCCCGCTTTCTTCACCCCTTCATCATACAGACAAAAAACTTTGGTGAGTTCCATGCCAAGAACTATGTGACC
>DATEVI010000163.1:0-3120 GCA_035281865.1 Geobacteraceae bacterium
GGAGGGTCCGGAAGGATATGGAATTTCCCTTTTGGCCCACTGGGATATAATATAGTTACACACCAAAAAGGAGCGCTATCATGAATGAAATGGAAAAGTATTTAGCAGCCATAGAGGCAGCAGTTGAGACGAAAGACAAAAAAGCCATTGAATTGCTGGACGGCTTCTCGGCATATGTATATCAGGAGCTATATGCTAAAGCCAATAACAGCTCTGGAGAAGAGCAGGTTGTTTGGGACGATATGCATCAACGTGCACAAGCCCTTATTGCCAAGATGGCAAAAGCAAGCCCTCAGATTTGGGATTAGCTGGTTAGAACACCCCAATCTTGTTCAGAAGCACCATTGCGACCAGTACCGGCGAAACATACTTGATCAGGAAATGCCAGGCGGGATAGAGGTGGAATCTTACTTCTCCCTTTTCGATTTCATCCTTCGCCAGACGTGTCGTCAGCACCCAGCCGGTGAATACGGCAATCAGTAGTCCTCCCAGCGGAAGGATGTAGTTGGTGGCGACAAGGTCTATTGAATCGAGGAAATTGCGGTCTCCGATGAAATGAACGTCTTTCAGGAGATTGTTGGATAAGGCCGAGGGAACTCCCAGGAGAAAGATGAGAAAACCCATGACGAGGGCGGCTTTCTTTCTCCCCCATTTCTTTTCATCGCAGTAATAGGCGACAACTACTTCCAGCAGGGAAATGCTGGAAGTGAGGGCGGCGAATACGAGCAGCAGAAAGAACATTGTTGCGATCAGGGTGCCCCCCGGCATCTGGCTGAAGACGATAGGCAGCGTTTTGAACACCAGCCCGGGGCCTGCCGCGGGTTCCATACCGTAAGTAAATACGATCGAAAAGATGGCAATCCCGGAGAGGAGCGCCACGCAGGTGTCCATGAAAGAGACGGTAATGGCTACCTTCGGTATGTTGGTTTCTTCATCGGCATAGCTCCCGTACGTGAGCATGGCTCCCATGCCGAGGCTCAGGCTGAAAAAGGCATGCCCCATCGCTTCGAGCATGGCCGGAGGATCGAGTTTCGACCATTCCGGTGAAAAGAGAAATCCAAGGGCTTTCGCTCCCCCCGGAGACAGGAGACCACGTATGGCCAGTACGATCAGAATAAGGAATAGAACGGGCATCATGACCTTGTTGGCCCGTTCCAACCCGCTGCTCACTCCTCCCAGGACGATGAAGATGGTCATCCCCGTGAACACGGCCTGCCAGAATAACTGGCTCAGGTCGCTGGACAGAAGTCCGGCGAAAAGCTGCGGTACCAGGTGGGCATGCTGCGCAGTGAAGGTTCCCCGTAGAGAAAGCCACAGGTAGTCCACCGCCCAGCCTGCCACGACACTATAATAGGAGAGGATAACGAAACCGGCGGTTACGCCGAGCCAGCCTACCAGGACCCATGGTCCCTTCCGGACCTTTTTGAAGGCTCCCACGGGGTCCTTGTGCGTGTGCCGACCGATTACCATCTCGGAAATCATGATCGGGATGCCGACTGTCATAATGCAGAAAATGAAGAATAGAACAAATGCTCCGCCGCCGTGCATCCCGGCTATGTATGGAAATTTCCATATATTGCCGAGTCCGATGGCCGAACCTGCCGACGCCATGACGAAACCAAGGCGACTTGTCCAGAGACCACGTTTGTGTTGGGAAGTTTGATTGGACATTGAACCTCCGAAAAAGAACACACTACGTCAAAATTGCCTGCTTGCGGCATTCTGAAAACAGGCACAATCTAGCAAAACTGCGATGTTTCACAAAGGAAAAAATGGGGGGCGGCATGCCGGGTGTATATGCAGGGTCGTGAAAACGGCAAAGTGTCCGTTGACAAAACAGGAAACGGCCACTAGAGTTATGCGCCATAGTGTACGTGACATTCCGTTTTCGAACTTGAAAGATAACAAAAAGGAGGCTTCAGGCTATCGATATGAATTCAGTAAATACTTTTTTTGCCACTCTAAGCGGGTATGTGTGGGGAGTCCCTCTGCTGGTGCTCCTGGTAGGTACGGGTGTCTTTCTGACGTTGCGGCTCCGTCTGCTTCAAGTCACCATGCTGCCGCATGCCCTTTATGAAACATTCGCCAAGCCGAAGTCAAGCGAGATGGGTGATGTCAGCCATTTTCAGGCGTTGATGGTAGCTCTTGCGGCTACGATTGGCACCGGAAATATTGTCGGAGTGGCCACGGCAATATCCGTCGGCGGTCCCGGAGCCCTCTTCTGGATGTGGGTAACTGCCGCATTTGGAATGGCCACAAAATACGCCGAGGGTGTATTGGCGGTCAAGTACCGGATAGTGGACGAGAAAGGCGAGATGTGCGGCGGCCCGATGTACTACCTGGAAAGGGGTCTCGGCTGCAAATGGCTGGGTGTCATGTTTGCCGTGTTCGGGTCGGTGGCGGCCTTCGGCATCGGCAATGCGGTACAGGCGAATGCCGTGGCCGGCAATCTCAGGGAAACCTTCGGATTCAACCCATGGATAACCGGGGTGGTGCTGTCGCTTCTGACTGCTACTGTAATCATGGGAGGAATCAGGAATATCGGCCGAGTTTCCGCCTGGATGGTTCCGATAATGGCAATCATTTATGTGGCAGGCTGCCTGATGATATTATTCCGTTTTGCCGGCGATGTCCCTGCTGCCTTGTATCTCGTCTTTCACGATGCTTTTACCGGTTCCGCCGCAACGGGCGGTTTCATGGGCGCCGCGGTAATGCTGGCCATCCAGAAAGGAGTTTCCCGGGGAGTATTTTCCAACGAATCGGGGATGGGCAGCGCCCCCATTGCCGCAGCAGCCGCTAAAACAAACGAGCCGTGCGAACAGGCCCTTGTTTCCATGACCGGAACTTTCATTGATACCATCATCGTCTGTACCATGACCGGCCTGGTCCTGATCGTAACTGGAGCATGGCATTCCGGGGTCGAAGTTTCCGCTCTCACAAAGTCGGCCTTCGACATCGGCCTGCCGGGGAACGCCGGCGGATATATCGTTTCGTTCGGGATTGTCTTCTTCGCCTATTCCACCATCATCGGCTGGGCCTATTACGGCGAAAAATGTATCGAATACCTGGCGGGGGTCAAGGCGCTATTTCCCTATCGGATACTCTATGCCGCCGTCGTCT
>DATEVI010000164.1:0-5586 GCA_035281865.1 Geobacteraceae bacterium
AGGATTTCAAGCTCCTTCTGGGCAAGATTCGCCTTCATCGGAAACTGTGTGGCAGGCAGGTTCAAAGTATCTTTGTAGTCCATAAAAAACAATCCTTCCAATTAGTTGTATGCGGCACAAGAAATGCCCGCTAATGAACCTGATATTTCTGTTCGATCACCTTGACTTTGATTTTTCCTATAAATTCGGACAATGCCGCCAGATCCTCAGGGGAATCCCCTTCAACCAGCTTGACATGTGTCGCATTTGCGGGAATTTCCCCCAAGGTGGGATCAACGGGAAGCCAGTACCCCACGTAACATTCCGCCCAGGAGTGATAGAGGAAACCCTTGTCCCGGACATAGACAAGTCCCGATACGGGTCTGGTGGGTATGCCGGCGGCCCGCGCCAGTGACGAAAACAGCCGGACATGGGCCAGGCTGTTGCCTTCGTTTTTTTTGAGAGTTTCCAGGGGAGATGGGCTGTCCGCGGATGTAGCTTTCACATGTGAGGCAACCCAGCGGGTGAGTTTTTCCACCACTTTTCCCGCGTCTTTCTCATCGCCGACTATTTCGTTTTTTCTCGCAACTACAACAGGGTTGTCGGACGGGATCGGCCCAGTTGGTTTAAGCAATTTGTCCGGTTCCGGCAAATCACCGGCAGCGTTTTCCGCTCGTGTCTTCACCAGGGCGTTGTCAATGGTGAAAAGCGCTTTTCCGCCCTCCAACCGCTCCGCTTTCTGTGCTGCGTTCACCGTGAGACCGGCATGGGCGGGAAAGGCGGAAATTTCAACAACCATCCTGTTCACTTCGGTCGGTCGGGAAATCGGCGTTTCGACCTTGACCAGGCTGAAATTGACGATAAAATCCTTTCTGGCAAGCGCACTTTCCGAGATGAACCTGCGAATGGTCTTCTCTCCCTCGGCCAGCGTAACGATCCAGCCGTCACGGACCGACTCTTTCACGGTGTTCCCCTCGAAGTCGACCCAGATGTCGTTGTCGACCGGATACAAGTCGTTTTTCAGGTGAACCGTTTTCGCGTTTCCTACGGTGTCCGGACCTATTACTGTTATTTTCACGTTCTTAATCTTCACCGCTTCCGTATCCAGCATGGAGACACGATAGACTTTGCCGGGTGCAGCCCCTTGCTGCAAGGGAAGGAAATTCAATGCCATCGGGGAATAGACCGGACCTTTGCTTTTCAGGAGTTTTTCCTTTTTCCTCCCCGCCGAGTTGATGACTACTCGTATTCCGGCCGGAGTTGCTTCTCCTTTTATGCTCGTGAATGAGCCGTCAATGGTCTGGTTTACCGCAAAAGTTCGCAATGTCAGGTCTCTGTTGATCAAGTAGGTTTCCCTGACCGAAGCTTCCCGGGAAAATGCGAGACCGCTCATCTTAACACTGCTTTCGCCGTATAGTTCATAGCCGGATCCGCCTTCCCGGACACGCACATGAGAAAAGCCCGCGCGCTCATCGTCGAAGAAAATGCCGAACCAGCGTTCTCCGGATGGAAGCCTTTCCAGGTGGGAAGGTGTTCCGGCAAAAACGTGCGCAGAAAAGAGTACGAAGAGAAGGACAGTAATATGAAAAAAAAGACAGCGTTGCAACGACATAAGTGAATTCCCGCATACAGGGTGTGAAAGTCAGGACTGACGGCAAGATAAGAGATAACTTCGAAAAATGAGCAACTTGGCTTACGACTTATATCACAAACCCTGCATGGTGGCAACCTCGTAAAGCCAAGATGGATTAAGGCGGGGACCGGATCCGTAGTTTTCAAAAGAGCCCGGGAACAGCCGAAAGCTTGAGTGCACTAGGTTGCGGCCAAACGGAAAATATTCAATCTTTTCAAATGCTTCACATTTGCGGAAAAGTTTTCTCCCTTGAAATATGTCAGAGGTGTTGGTACTATATAGTATACAAAATAAAGGATTTGCGAGGGTCGAAAGACCCTCATTATGCCCTAGCTGACTTACCCTCCTAGTCACTAGGGTGTTTTTTTTCCACCATATTCGAGGTTCAGCGTTCGGTGTCTTCAGATAGTGAACATTCAATTTGAAGCACGGGACGAGGGAATGGTTTCGCTGTGCAATTTTGTACACAAGTGTGTCATACGTGGGACAAACATTTTTGTCGCTCAAGAAAAGACGATGTTTTTCTTTTTCCAGCGGAAACGTGTATTCAGGTATTTCATGGTAGATGATTGCCTGATTCTAATTTGGCACAAATATAGCATCACATCTCAACTATCGAAACGGCACAGTATGGTACAGATACATACAGGAGGGGAAAAGATGGGAAGAATGAGGGAAAATCCCAGATATAATGTGGTCTCCATGAGAATAAGCGATGAAGAAAGAGAAATCCTGCAGGAAATCATGGAATCGACTCACAAGAGCGTCTCCGATATCATGAGGGAGGCAATGACGCTTTTCAGGAAAGAGTGGACGAAACCTCAGATCGAGAATAAAGCCGCCTGATTTTCCACAAGATGTAGAAAAAGGCCACGCGTATGTTGCGGCCTTTTTTATTTTTTCAGGCATGAATTTTTCCCGGCATCGATCCAAACCTGAGGACGTCCCGCTTGGCCGGAGTATCCGAACACGTCGTCTTCGGTTGTACTCTGGAGACTACCTGACCTTCCAGGTAGTCCCCAGCGCCGAGTCCAGCAGCGCAATATTTTTGGACAGAAGAAGGTCCCTGATTTCATCACTTCTCTTGTAATCCCTTGCTTTTCTGGCTTGCGCGCGTTCTTCGATGAGTTTCTCTATCTCCCCTTCTGAAATGCCGAGCTCAGCCATCTTCCTGGTTTTCATCCCTTGCAAGTACTTTCCCGGGCCCGTAGTAAATATACCGAGGATGGAACCCGTTTCCAGCAAGTGCTTCCGGGCGCGGGCAAGGATGGCCGGTACGGCGGTGGACGTCTCTTTGGCATCTACTACCACCTTGTTCACTGCCCTTAACAGTTCGAAGACATAGCCCAAAGCAAGGGCAGTGTTGAAATCGTCATCCATCGCTTCGCTGAACCGGCCTGGCAGGCTGTCAGCCCTTTCCAACAGCTCCCTTTCCGCGGCATCCAGAGAATTTTCATCCAGTGACGCGTCCTCGGCAACGGTATTGCCGGCGAGCATTTCATCGATCCGGGCAAGGGCGCTGTAAATTCTCTCCAGGCCCGATTCCGCTTCTTTCATGTTCTGGTCCGAAAAATCAAGGGGTGAACGATAGTGGGCGGAAAGGAGAAACAGCCTCAACGTTTCCCAGTCGTATTTTTCGAGAATTTCTTTAATGGTGAAGAAGTTGCCCAGAGATTTGCTCATTTTTTCCGAATTGATGTTGACAAAACCGTTATGCAGCCAGTATTTGACGAATGGTCTGCCGGTTGCCGCCTCCGACTGGGCTATTTCGTTTTCATGGTGGGGAAAGATCAGATCCTTGCCGCCGCCATGGATATCGAGGGTCTCGCCCAGATATTTCATGCTCATCGCCGAACATTCTATATGCCAACCCGGGCGCCCTTTTCCCCAGGGGGATTCCCAGTAAGGTTCTCCCGGCTTTGCCTCTTTCCAGAGTGCGAAATCCATGGGGTGGCGCTTCCTCTCATCTATTCCGATCCTTGCCCCCGCCTGCATTTCGTCCAGGTTCCTTTTTGAGAGCTTCAGATAGGAATCGAATTTCTCTACGCAAAAATAGACGTCGCCTCCCGCCTGGTAGGCATACCCGTTGTCTACAAGCTTCTCGACGAGTCGTATGATCTGATCGACGTTTTCCGTGGCTTTCGGCTGGAAGGTGGGAAGCTGGAGCCCAAGGCTCTCCATGTCCCGGTCGAATTCCCTGATGAATCGCTCCGATATTTCATGGAACGGAACCCCTTCCTTGTTGGCCCGGTTGATGATCTTGTCATCAATGTCCGTATAGTTGCGGACATAAGTCACTTCATTGCCCAGCCGCTTAAGGTAGCGGTAAATCACGTCGAATACGACATTTGCCCTGGCGTGACCTATGTGGCAGTGATCGTAAACCGTTACACCGCAGACATACATTTTGACCTTCCCCGGTGTTATGGGAACGAACTCTTCTTTCCGGCCGGTGAGGGTATTGAAAACTCGCAGTGGCATACAGAATCTCCGTTAGTGCGTGTTAAGCGTTCGTTTTGCTCAGTGCCCACTGCGTGGGCGTTGATGCGTTTATGGGTCCGCTTCGCTCAAGGGTTAATGCGGTAAAAACCGTTTCTCCGCTTCCGCGCTTAATCGCTTCACCCCTTCTCCGCATCTTGCTGTGTCCGCTGGTCACTTGCTCTTCGCCCATGAATCCCGCAGGGTCACCGTGCGGTTGAATACGGGAGCGTCGGCAGTGGAATCAATGGAATCGACGGTGAAATAACCCTGTCGTTCGAATTGGAAGAGGCTCTCCGGAGTCGCGCCGGACAGACCCGGTTCAAGTCTGCATGATCCGAGGATTTCAACGGAAGCCGGGTTCAGGCAGCTTTTCCAGTCGGGACCGTTCTTCTCACCGCCCGGGTTCGGCACGCTGAAGAGCCTATCATACAGACGGACCTCGGCTTCAATGGAATGGGAAGCGGAAACCCAGTGAATGGTTCCCTTGATCTTGCGACCGTCAGGGGTAGAACCGCCACGAGTCTCCGGGTCGTAGGTGCAGCGCACCTCGACAACCTCACCGGTATTATCGTCTTTAACCACGCCGATGCATTTGACCACATACGCATAGCGCAATCGAACCTCGCGGCCCGGCGCCAGGCGGAAATAACCTTTTGGCGGGTCCTCCATGAAATCGTCCTTTTCGATGCAGACCACCCGCGAAAAGGGGACCTTGCGGCTGCCCATCTCGGGCCTGTTGGGATGATTTGCGGCATCGAACTCCTCAACGAGATCTTCCGGGTAATTTTCGATCACCATCCGCAACGGGCGCAATACGCCCATCACTCGCGGCGCGCGCTCATTCAGGTCCTCGCGGACGCTTTCCTCAAGGATGCTCATGTCGATCCAGCTGTCGTTCTTGCCCACACCGATGCGCTCGCAGAAGTTCCTGATGGACTCGGGGGTGTAACCGCGTCGCCTCATGCCCACCAGGGTCGGCATGCGGGGATCGTCCCAGCCGCTGACGCGACCTTCACGGACCAGTTCGAGCAGCTTGCGCTTGCTCATTACCGTGTAGGTGAGGTTGAGGCGGGCGAACTCTATCTGCCGGGGATGACAGATGCCGAGCTGTTCGATAAACCAGTCATACAGGGGTCGGTGATCTTCGAATTCCAGGGTGCAAATGGAGTGGGTTATCGCCTCTATCGAATCCGACTGGCCGTGGGCATAGTCGTACATGGGGTAGATGCACCAGTCGTCGCCCGTGTGTGGATGGGTTGCATGAAGGATACGGTACATCACAGGGTCACGCAGGTTCATGTTGGGCGAGGCCATGTCGATCTTCGCCCGCAGCACCCGGGAGCCGTCAGGGAACTCGCCGGCCCGCATGCGCCGGAACAGGTCCGGGTTCTCCTCCGGGGAGCGGTTGCGGAACGGGCTCTCCTTGCCCGGCTCGGTCAGGGTGCCGCGGTATGCCCTGATCTGCTCGGCGCTGAGGTCGTCCACGTAAGCCT
>DATEVI010000165.1:0-6649 GCA_035281865.1 Geobacteraceae bacterium
TTTGGTGAATACCGCCGAAATGTCGATTTCATTGGTCATTATATTAATTATGGCCCGATCCGCCAGAATCTGTTCCATTCCGCCGTCCGTAAGGATCTTTTGCGGATCGACCGTGAGAAGGGAAAGGAAATCTTCGAATTCTTTCATGGAGAGTTGGGGCAGAAAGCTCAGTTGTTGAATCTCCCGTGCAAAGAGCTCCCTGGCGAGAGATGTGGCCGCTTGGGTATTCTGAAGGGGGGGCTCGCCTCCGGTCGAAGCGAGACCGTTGCGTGAGACAAGCAGCGACAGGTCTTTCCCACCCATCGCAGCAACCAGAAGCTGATATGCCCGGAGAACGATGTCGTTGCGGAGAGGGTGGTTTTTGGGGTAAAAGGCACTGGCTTTCAGGGCTTTATGTACTTCGAGGACGGCGTCCCCGACGCATCCGGAAGCATTCCTTGACTCAAACGATTGTCCCAGGTTGTGATTCTTTCCTTTTTGCATAGACTCTTCCCATGCTCGAAATGGGCCAATTCTATCCCATGCATCAAATATTTGTCAAATCATACGCAGGCTTGACTGAAAAAGTCGGCGCTTTCTCCGGTGATTGACAGGCATGGGTAATAACGCTAGTATCGGGGAACTAATTTGCCTTACGGAGAACCCAGTGAAGACCAGGACCCTTTTTTCTTGCCAGAAGTGCGGATACCAGTCGGCGAAATGGCTCGGCAAATGTCCTGACTGCAATGCCTGGAACAGCTTGGTGGAAGAGGTCTTCACCGGGAGGTCGGCACAGCCCGAATCGATGGGACACGAATCTGTCCCGGTGCCGATCGGGGAGGTTTCATGTGCCGGTGAAGATCGCTTTTTATGCGGCATTTCCGAATTCGACCGGGTACTCGGGGGCGGGCTGGTGGCAGGCTCGCTGGTTCTGCTCGGCGGCGATCCAGGCATCGGTAAGTCTACCCTTATGTTGCAGGCAATGGATCGCCTGGCCCGCGAAAAGGGGATCGTCCTTTACGCATCCGGGGAAGAGTCCGCCAGTCAGACCAGGATGCGGGGCGAGCGGCTCAAGGTTGCCGCCGACAACCTGTATGTTGTCGCAGAAAACTCACTGGAAAAAATACTCCTCCATGTGGAGAAACTGAAACCGAGCGTGCTTGTCGTGGATTCCATCCAGACGGTCTATACATCGGCCCTGGAGTCTGCTCCCGGAAGCGTCGGTCAGGTTCGTGAGACAGCGGGGAGATTCATGATGCTGGCAAAAAAAACCGGCATCCCGGTTTTTATCGTGGGGCATGTCACCAAGGACGGTTCAATTGCCGGACCGAGGGTTCTGGAGCACATGGTCGATACAGTCCTATATTTCGAGGGGGACGGCGGCCATCCCTTCAGGATTCTCAGGGCGATAAAGAACAGGTATGGTTCCACAAACGAAATCGGGGTTTTTGAAATGAGGGAAACTGGTCTTTGCGAGGTAAGCAATCCGTCGGAGCTGTTTCTTTCCGAACGCCCTCTGGGTGTCCCCGGCTCCGTCGTGGCAGCGACAATCGAAGGGAGCCGTCCGCTTCTGGTCGAGCTGCAGGCGCTTGTTACCGCTTCGTCACTGGGCGTTCCCAGGCGAACTACCATCGGGGTCGACCATAATCGACTGTCACTTCTGGTGGCCGTGCTGGAAAAAAAAGTGGGGCTCAACCTGGCCGGCCGGGATATTTTTCTAAACGTGGCGGGCGGAATGAAACTCAACGAACCGGCTGCGGACCTGGGAATGGTCGCCGCCGTTGCATCGAGCCATCTCGACAAGAGTATCCCGCCTCAGACCATGGTCATCGGCGAGGTAGGACTTGCAGGGGAAGTCCGTGGAATAACGCAGCCGGAAATCAGGGTTCGGGAGGCGGCCAAGCTCGGTTTCAGCCGTTGCATCCTCCCTGCCGGCAACCTCCGCAAAGTGAAGGGGGAAGGTGTGGAACTGACAGGTGTTTCCTCGGTGGAAGAGGCTCTCGAAATGCTCTTCTGACCATGAATGCAACCGAAATCGAACCAGAAATTGCTTTACTTACCCGGCGGTTTCCCTTAGAATCACTCATGAATTGCCACGAAATGGAGATGGCCATGGATACCGATAAACGCGAGTATTTCAGATGTCTTTTGCATGAAGAAATGAGAATGCTTCTTGAGGAAGCGGGCAAAACCGTTTCGGAAATGACGGCTGACAACACCAATTTCCCGGATCCCAACGACCGGGCGACCCAGGAATGCGATCGCACCTTTGAGCTGCGAATCAGGGACAGGGAGCGAAGGCTGATTAACAAAATCAAGGAAGCGCTGCAGCGGATTGATGAGGGCAGTTTCGGTGTCTGTGAAATGTGCGGCGACGAGATAAGCGAAGCTCGGCTCAAGGCCCGGCCGGTAACCACTCTCTGCATTGACTGCAAAATTGAGCAGGAAAAGAAGGAGAAACTTGTTTAATCACCCCGGCACGGGCGGGTGGTGGTCCATTCCCGCATGACCTGTTCCCCTGCCTGAAATCAGGAGCTTTCATGGCCATTTTCAGCAGGACGAGACTTTTGAGCTCAGTGGTCCGCATAGCCGGTTCTGAAAGCCTTTCATTCAACTCACGCCTGAAATCCATCGCAAAAATTGTTAATGAGTCGTTTGACGCAGAATCCACCACGATATACATCCTCGACGAGGAACGACGATATCTCTCGGAAAAGATCCCCCATGAAAGTGCCGATGAAGTCCGGGCCTGCTGCATTCCTGTAGGTGAAGGGGGAGCCGGTTCCTGCGCTGCACGCAAAGCCGTGCTTCACACCGCGAAAAAGGACCTCCACGCCGATGAGACTGCGGAAGGGAGCGGGCGGAATATGCTTTGTCTGCCCATCCCCCCCGGGAAAAAAATCTGCGGCGTCGTCTCACTCGCCTTGCGGGACGATGTTTATCCGGACGCCGAAGATGTAGAAGTCCTCCAGGACGTTTCCGCGGTCCTGGGAAGCCTGATTCAAGGAAGAAACATCACTGAACGGTCGAACAAGAGGGTTCAGAATCTGATGATCCTGAACGAACTCGGCAAGATAATTAACAAGCCAATTCCCTTTAAGATCCTTCCATCCTATATTCTCAAAGCATGTCACCGGGTTGCGAATTCCTGCTGCACCGTTATGCGAATCGTCGGTTACGGCGACTTTTCTCCCGGAATTCGGAAGCGATGTCGGCGGAAATTTCACGCCGACCTGGCTTCTTTCCTGGAACTTGAGTCCCAATACTCGGCAAAGACACTCTCCACCGGGATGCCCTTCCTTGCCACCGATATTATTGCCGGTGAGGAGTTTCCCCCATCGTGCATATCAGTCCCCTTGCGTTACGAGTCTCGGGTGACGGGAACCCTCACTTTTTTCGGCAAACTGACGGAGGACGGGGGTTTCCGCAATTTTGACGAGGAGGACAGGGAGCTCTTTGAAAGTATGGCAGCAACAATTGCCGCCGCTCTCGAAGTGGCTGTGAACAACCGGCAGGCGGAACTCCTGGCAGCCGAGAATGCAAGAAAAATCAGGGAGCTTTCATTACTTTACAAAATCAGCAATGCCATGCATTCGACCATCAGACTCAATGATCTGATATGTCTTGCCCTGGACGCAGTCGTGTCGGGTGATGCCCCTATCTTTGAACGGGCCATGCTCTTTCTGGTGAATGAACGGGCCGGTGTCATTCAGGGAATGCTCGGAGTCAACGCCGAGACCTCCCGGGGGGTAATCAGAACGGCGGAGGAGGGCGGGAACATGATGTCCGCACGGTGGGAAATTTCCGGAGAAGATCTGGAAAAACAGCAGAACTCCGAGTTCAGCCATCGGGTGAAAGAATCCCGTTTGCCTCTGGACAAGAACCTGAACTTGTCTTCCACCGCAGTTATTGAGAAAAAGCTTATCCATGTGATCGACGTGACAAGGGAAAAACGCATAGACCAGGAATTAGTGGATCGATTCGGGATAACCGAATTCGCAGCCGTACCTCTCATGGTCAAGGATGAAGCGGTGGGCCTGGTGATTGTTGATAATCATTTGACGAAAAAGAACATAACAAGAGACGACCTTCGGTTCCTTCAGCTGCTCCTTAATCAGGCGGGGATTGCCATTGAAAATTCAATGCTTTACAGTCGAATTGAAGATGCCAACCGTGATTTTCGTGAAGTTCAGCAAAGGCTTATCCAAGGCGAAAAACTGGCTGCCATCGGGGAGATGGCTGCTTCCATCGCCCATGAACTGAAAGGCCCCCTAGTCTCCATAGGCGGATTTGCAAGACGCCTGGAGCAGAGGGCCGCACCCGATTCCACGGAGTGGAAATATGCCTATACCATTGCCCGCGAGGTGGACAGGCTGGAAAAAATGCTGACAGATACGCTGTTTTTTTCGAAAAAGGCGACCATAACCTGTTCCCCGTGCAATATAAATGCAATTATTTCGGAATCTATGGCTATCCTTGCAGGATCCTTCGAAGAGAGGAACATAAAAGTAAAGTTACGCTCCCATCCCGGAGTCGGCACCTTTTACGGTGATTTCCTTCAACTCAAGCAGGTTTTCATCAACCTGTTTGCCAACGCTTCAGAGGCAATGAAAAACGGGGGAACACTGTACGTCACCGTAGCCCCTGCGAGGCTGGACGGAGCGGATGCGCTGTATGTAAAGATACTGGACACCGGCGGCGGCATCCCGCTGGAAATCCTGAACAACATCTTCAATCCGTTTTTTACCACCAAGGAATCCGGAACAGGACTTGGGCTGCCGATTTCTCACAGGATAGTTGCCAATCATGGGGGAAAGATACTCGTCTATAACCGTATCGGCGTCGGAGCGCAGTTCAAGGTAATTCTGCCGATTCACCCGAAAACTCCTCGGGCCTAGCAGAATGTGTGACCCTACAAAAAAAATCCCATCTCCCGAATTATTCCGTCCCCTCCCGTGAGCCCGTGCGGGCGTCCTGCGAGGAAACTGGTCAACTAACCTTTTGACTTTTAATTTCAGGAGATGGGTTTCAACAGCAGATTCATTTTTTCTGCAGCTTTTGCTTCGGTTAGAAATTTACGCATGCCTTGCTGTCCACGTCCGCCAGACATCCCTTTGTACCGACGGTATCCGTCAGCAGCACGGCGATCTTTCGTATGTCATCGTGGCTGTTCTTGCGGGCGGCCTCAATTAAGTCGTCCCTGACATTGGCAGGTATGTAATCCTCCTCGATGAAGAGGTCAATCGTGTCACCTTTGGTGATATGGATGTTGCCCGAATAGTCAACCACCATTCCGTCGTCGAATTCGTATCTCATACTATCACCTCCTTGAAATATTATGGCATATTGCGTATACAAAAACCACCTTGACGAACGGCGGGTCAGCTTCGGCGTTGGGAACATCAAAGCATACCGCTTATCTCAGGCATTACAGGGGCTTACTACAAATGACTTGATTTTTGAGGAAAAAGTCTGTACACAAAAATCCGTTGACCTAGAATTGAACATACATTTTACGGTACACTGAAAGACAGCGGTACCAGTAAACTTGATTAATGGGGATGTAGCTCAGTTGGGAGAGCGATGCGTTCGCAACGCATAGGTCGGCGGTTCGATCCCGCTCATCTCCACCAATAACGTCAAAAGGCCTGCACAAAGTATGCAGGCCTTTTTTTGTGGCATTACAATGCAATTGAAACCAGCGCGCTTTTCAAGATGTGATCCGGTCTGGACCGGGCGGTTGGACTGACGCAGGCCCATTATTTGCTCCATATTTATGCATTTATTGATTGTGAAATGCCAAAGGTATAAAATAATAGGAGAGTTGTCTGATTTTCGCCTGTTACCGCAACGCGGAAGGAAAAAATAAGGTGGTGAGATTATGAAAGTATTGGAAGGGATAGGAGCTATTCTACTCCTTGTTGGAGGATTGAACTGGGGTCTCATAGGTTTTTTCGACTTTAACCTGATAGCTGCCATATTCGGTGAAGGCAGCATCATAAGCAATCTGATTTATGGCCTCGTTGGTCTGAGCGCGCTTTTCGAGGTTCTCGATTTTGTTTTCGGCTTCAAGTCGATGCAGCATCGCTGGTGTGAAATGATGCCGGTAAAGGAGCACAGGTAATCGTATACGAGGTTGTATGGTACCAGGGGATTTATCAGGCGGGAGCGGCTGCTTGGAGAGTCCGCTCCAACGTGCGAGACAGCCGGATTCTTTTCATCTGATACGTTTTCCCGGATTTGCGACACACCAGGGACTTGCCTTTGAAGACATTGCTTTGGATGGCCTGCATGATGAATGCAGGCCATTTTTTTCTTCACACCGTGTTAGTGTCCATCCGGAAAGGATCTGCCAGGAGTTGTGTCGGATATTTCTCTTTTGTTTTCCCTGAAATTTTATTACCTTGGAACCATATTTCGCGGAATCAGAGGACGTTGTCATTAATAAAATCGGACCCACCCGCGTTTTTCCCGGGAAAGGTCAGGGAAGTCCTTGAGCGAAACGGGAAGTGAGGGGGAAGTGTGCACGACAACATTATCAAGCTGTACGCATTTTCCTTTCTCCAGAAAACGCTGTTCCCGATGGCGATTATTACCCTGTTTTGGAAGGATCAGATCGGGCTGACCCTGACGCAGATCCTTCTTCTGCAGAGTATATTTTCAGTCGCGA
>DATEVI010000166.1:0-3907 GCA_035281865.1 Geobacteraceae bacterium
GATCACATTGTAAGCCGGTGCCAGAGCGTCCCGGTTGTCCCCCATGATTCCGTACAGGCCTATCCATCCCTGGCGAATGGTATCGCCAAAAAGGGGATAGAAGAAAAAGGTGAGCGCCCGGATCAGGATGGCGATCGGGTCGAGTATGCCGGCCAGGTTCAGGTTGAAGAAGGCCGCAAACAACAGGGGCAAGAGGAGCCAGTATTTGATGTTCCCCTTTAGCAGTCGGATCGGTGCGGTTTTATTGATCCGGTCCGTGACCAGGTCCAGAATTGTGCCCAGCGGACAGATCCAGCCGCAAAAGAAACGACCGAGAAGGAAAGTGAATAACAGCATGAGCAGGGCGGGAAGAAGCAGCCAGGTGAAGGTTTTCGCCGCGAGAACATAGCTCGCCAGTACGAGCGGGTCGCTGCGGAAAAAACTGTTCACGGCGACGGATATTTGGTCGTTTCCCCGGTATTCCGTCTCAACAAACAGGTACAGGAAAAGAAGCAGAAAAAGAAGTTGACTGATACGTGCGGTGGTTATTTTCTTCATGCCTTAAAAATGAGAAAAGAATCTGAATTCATCGGATCATGCCCTCACAATCCTTACCTTGTCGAGGTTCATCTCGCCCAGTCCCTTTCTGTAGGCGGCCACGGTCGTGCCGATATCTGCGGGCTTGAGACCGAACAGCGTTGTTGCGTAGGCGTCCGCTGCAACAATGTCTGTCGAGGCAATGACCTTGTTCACTATCCTGACATCCCTCAGGTCGCCACCCTGCGGGCCATGGGCGGTCAATATCCTGGTGGCGTCGATCACCACAAGGTGACTTTTCAGTACCCCGTTGATGTCGGCAAGCGCGGGGCCGATATTCTGGTGGATTTTGCCGCGGTTACCTCCCATTACACCCATGATGTTCTTGATGCCGAGGGACAGTCCAGTCAGACCATGATGTTTGGCTACCGGGGCATTGATGAAGACGTTTGCCGACAGGGCCTCGCCGTACAGCTCCCATTCTTTCAAGGCCGTGCCGTTTATGGCCACTTTCCTGAAACGCTCGTTCTCGATGTATTTCACCTCGACGTTTTTCATGCCTCTCAGGGCGGAACCGATGCCGCTGTTGACGTAACAGCGACGCTCGTCATTGCAGGTCCGGTCAAAAACCTTGACCTTTGCCGCTCCGGAGCGGAGGCTTTCCTCCACAATCGCCCGTACGACCAGGGGATGGGTGTTGGCGGCCTGTTCCGGAGACCTGTCCCACCCTATGTTCGGTTTGACGACGACCAGGTCCCCCTTCCGCACAAATCTCTGCATTCCGCCTAAAGCCCTGATGGCATTTCTTGTTATCCCGGCGTAGTCTTTTCCTTCGGCAACAGCCAGTACCGGAAATTGCGCCGCCGCCAAATCGCGCAGGAGCCAGTGATAGAAAAGGGACGTCAAACCGAGAAATTTGAGAAATGTTCTCCTGTTCATGTCATACCTCCTCGCCTCATCACCACCAGCGTTTCTGCCAGCATGTCGTGCAGGGCCTGTTTTTTCCGGGTGAATCCGGCCATGATGAAACCTATCCCGAAAATGAAAGCGGATAGAAATTTTCCGAAATATCTCCCGTTCGCCCTGAGGAGAGATATCCTCTGCCCGTTGTAGTCGGTGACGATGATGCCGATTGCCATCTTGCCGAGAGTCGCCTGTTTTGAAGAGCTCTCCATCAGCGTAAAATAGAGCCAGTGAAGCAAGAAACTGAAAATCCTGTTGCTCAGAACAGTCACCCCAAGCGCCTTGGAGTCAGGTCCCGACATGACGGTAAGAAAAAATGATGCGGTGAAAAGGAAAGAAACGGTCGCCAGGATAAAAGCGTCGATAAGAAACGCCAGGAACCGTCTCCAGAATCCCGCATAGGAGGGTTCCGTAGGCGGATCAGGAGTTACCGGCGGTTCCTCTTCCGGCTGTGCTGACCCGGCGCCGTCGGCCATCAGGCTATGGCCGCAATTCTGACAGAAGCGGTCATCTTCGCCGCTGCCCTGATCACACTTGGGACATGCCATGAAAGAACCTCCTGAAAGCACAATTATACCAGATTAAACGGTCGCGTTCCCGGCTCCGGGAGAAGAATCCGGCCTGACCAGTGAAATGAGGAGCAGGGCGGCCAGTACGGCCATTGACGCGCCAAGACCGAAGGCAAATTGCGGCCCCATTTTTTGCCAGACAATTCCGAAAACCAGGCTGGCCGGAAGCGCTCCGATGCCTATGGCAAAGTTGTGCCAAAAATGGTGCGCATGTTGTCTGTTGTGGGAATGGATTTCCCCGGATGACGCCTCAGTTTTTACGGTCCTGCGGGGGAGGACGGTTTCTGGAGGCCCATAACCGCTGGAGATTATCGGTCAGGGCGGGGCTGAAGTGGCAGTCAGCCTGATCACGGCAGTAGAGGGCCATGTACCGGCGGAACAGATCGGGAGACTCCTGTCCGATCCGGATTGCTTTGCGGTTCGCCCCGAAGCTGACCACCCCACTTCCGGTGATGCCGTTTACGACGCGCTCGATGGCGGCGTCAATCTCCCCATAGGGAACGACTTCGTTCACGAGCGCACGACCCTCCGGCGAATCCGTGGGAAAGGTTCGGCCGAACAGAATGCCCTCCTGGGCGCGTCGCATGCCCGTGAAGCTTCCCAGGCGCATGGGGGCCGCTCCCGGAATGATCCCCTCCTTTCGGGCCGGTAGGTTGAAATAGGCGCCATCTTCAGCTATCACATAGTCCATCACGAGAAGAAGCTGGCATCCGCCGCCGATAGCGAATCCTTCCACGACTCCCATCCACGGTTTTTCGAGTGTGTCCTCGGGCAGGTCCGGGGTCCAGGTATCGCCGGTCAACCCCCGGTACAGTTTGTTGACAAAACCGAGGTCCCTTGTCGGGAAAAACATGAAGGGCAGCTTCCCCTCATAGAGTCGGGTCAGGTTAAGGCCGGCTGAAAAAATCCTTCGTCCTCTGTATTTCGGATGCTCCATGGGGGTTCCCCGCAGAATTCCCACCTCGATCTCGGGGTCCAGTAGTACCAGATCGACCGCCGTCTCTAGTGGATCCATCGTGGTATCATCCTCGGCGTTCAGGTAGCGCGGGTTGTTGAAGAAGACATAGCCGGCAGTCCCGCGGCGCTCCACTTGCGTGGTTTCCAGGTCCAGCCGCCCGTCTCTCCGGAAGCGATCGAGGAGTTCCCGCGATTCGTTACGGGGTCTGAGCATTGTGTGCAGGAGGTGGCTTCCGGCCTTGCCACTGGATAAAACATGGGAGAGAAAATCTCCCTGGGCGATTTCCGTTCCTTCCTTGTCGGGCAAGGGGAGCCGCAGTTCGGCCTCCACCGCCTCCTTGGTCGGGCAAAGACCGGGGCAGAGCTCGGCCGCTCTGTATACCAGTTCCTCGGCCCGGACAAAGCTCCTGTATCCGTTGGTGATTTTGCTGTAAATCCTTTCTGCGTAGGTGCGGGCGAAGGCGTTGCGTACCGCACGCAGGATGGTTTTCACAGTAGCAGCCCCCGTTCCCTGTGCGGTGTCGCGCAAGGGTTTCCGGGGCCAGGCTGCCAGCAATGCCTGGCCGGCCCGGTAAATCGCCAGGGCCTTTTGAGTATCATTCGCCAGACTCTCTGATGTCGGGCGGGAAGGGAGGCGTAAGACCTGCAGTGCGCTGTCGAATTCAGTCACTGCCGCCGGGGAAACTCCAGCCGACAGTAACATGTGTGCCTGTTCCTCACTGAGCTGTAACATGTCCGTACCTTCTACGTCGTAGTGCCATAGTCAATCAACTGGAATATTATCCCGCGATACGGTCATGTCAAGCGCGCCTTTAAGGGTATAACGGCGGGAAACCGGTGGTGGGTGGCGCGCACGGTATGGCAGGCCGGATTGATAGACCATTGGGAATCTTCGTCTACCG
>DATEVI010000167.1:0-3876 GCA_035281865.1 Geobacteraceae bacterium
AGCCGCCGAGACGATTCTGCCGGTAATCGGAGTTCCCATCGGCGGCGGCGCCCTTAACGGGGTGGATGCGCTTTATTCGACGGTACAGATGCCTGCGGGCATTCCCGTAGCGACCGTGGCTATCGGCAAGGCGGGTGCGAAAAATGCCGGCATCCTGGCCGTGCAGATGCTCGCCCTGGCCGATGCCTCTCTGGCCGAACAACTGCGGGAATACAAGCAAAGCATGGCATGCGAGGTGGAGGCAAAGGATGTTGCCCTGCAGAATGCGGCAAAAACTATTGAGTGATAAGGACTTGCAGCGACATTCATTCCTCGGGACTGTCGCTTGACATGAAACCGCCGGAAGATAGAATTATAGAACCGTTTTTTACCAATGAGAATAGGAGGTAGAGAGGATGAAGAGGATCGTTTCGGCGTTTGCTCTGGTTGTCTTCAGTGCGGGAATGGTGATTGCCGCGCCGCACCACGATGTCATGACCTTCCCCGCACCCAAAATGGGCGATGTCCAGTTCAATCACAAAAAACACCAGGAAATGCTCAAGAACTGTAAGCTGTGCCACACCAAGGCACCGGGGAAAATCGAAGGATTCAGCAAGGACGTGGCTCACAAGATGTGCATAGACTGCCACAAGAGCAAGGGGAAGGGGCCTGTGAGCTGCAAAGACTGTCACAAAAAAAAGTGACCTGGACACAATCTCTACCAAAGCATCCTTGAAAGGGGTAGCATTATTTGTTATCCCTTTCATTGTATTCGCTATTTCATAATTCCTTCTTTTGAGGAGAACCTCCTTGACATCCACAAAAAGCGGTTTTACCAGTTCCTTATGGAACTTTTTCTGTTCGTTGAAGCTTACCATTTTCCTCCTGATAGGACTGGCTTCGGCATCCATTATCGGCACGATTATTCCGCAAAATGCCCCACCCGACCAGTATCTCAAGATGTACGGCGAATCGACGATCCGATTGTTCAGTGTCCTGAATTTCTTCGACATGTACCATTCCGTCTGGTTCATGCTCCTGCTCTATTTCCTTTCCCTTAATCTGGTAGCCTGTTCACTCAAGAGATTGCCGCGGGACTGGAAGTTGTTCACGGAACCGGATCAGGCCATGGATGAGCAGATGGAGAAATCCCTCACCCTGGTACGGCATTGCAGGATGCCGGGTAGTTCCGTCAAGCTGCGGGACACGCTGGAGGCTTTCCTCCGACGGGAATTCGCCGCTCCGGTGGTGACCGAGGACAACGGCAGGTACTACCTGTTCGCCCAGAAAAACCTGTTTAGCCGTCTGGGGGTCTACGTAGTCCATTTCAGCATCATAATTGTTTTCATAGGTGCGATGGTCGGATCGTTCTTTGGATACAGGGCCTACGTTGGAATCGAGGAGGGCGGCGAGACCTCTGTCGCATACAGACGCACTCCCTCCACCGGGCATACGGAAAGCCCGGAACAGATTGCCGCGAGTACGATCAAGCTCGGTTTCACCGTTCGCTGTGACGAATTTTCCATTTCGTACTATGACAACGGCATGCCCAAGGAGTACAAGAGCCTTCTGACGATTACGGACAACGGGAAGACCGTAATTGATAAGCGTCCGATAATTGTAAACTCACCGCTCACCTACAAAGGCATAACTTTTTACCAGTCAAGCTACAACCGTGTACCGACCTTTCACTTCACAGTGCGTGACAGGAAAAGCGGCGCCCAGACGAAGATAACGGCAAAACAGGGCGAGCGGGTTTCCATTCCCGGTGGTTCTTTCCTGCAGGTCATTGAATACACGGACGAGATCAGGCAGTTTTTCCCTCAACTGTCCGGTCCCGCGGCCAAGCTGGCGTTGATACCCCCTTCCGGCGAACCCCAGTCGTTGCTCCTCCTGAAAGATTATCCCGAGATCGATTTGCAGCGCGGTGGAGAACTTGTTTTTACCTATGACAGTACGGATTATACGTGGAGTACCGGACTCCAGGTCGTGAAGGATCCGGGAGTCTGGATTGTATGGCTCGGGTGCGCGCTCATGGTCGGCGGCATCTTCATAGCATTCTTCATGTCCCACCGCAGGATCTGGGTGCGCGTCGAAAGCGGCCATATTTCCGTTGGAGGAGCCGCCAACAAGAACCAGCCCGCCTTTGAGCAGTTCTTCGACAGGCTCACGGAAAAGCTGAAAGCCATGTAGGTGGATGCGTTCTTCACTCCCTGGAGATCGGCTCCCTTAAAAAAGTGATGTTTGGAGGATTATACGGATGTTGAGCTCTGACTTGTTTAACGCGGCAACGGTGTTGTACTTCGTCTCGATGCTTTTATTCTTTGTTTTTCTGGCGAGCAGGGGCAAGACCGTCGGCCTTTCCGGCAGCATCGCCGCCTGGTGCGGTTTCATCGTGCAGACGGCCGCGATCGGTCTGCGTTGGAAGGAATCATACGACCTCGGGCACGGCCATGCTCCGTTGACAAACCTCTACGAATCGGTTGTGTTTTTTGCATGGACCATCATTTTGATCTTTGTCCTGATCGATCTCAAGTACAAATACAGGGTGATCGGCGTCTTTGTCCTTCCGTTCGCCGTGTTCGCCATGGCCTGGGCGCAGCTCGGAATGAAGATGAGAAGCGGTATCGAGCCCCTGCTTCCCGCCCTGCAGAGCAACTGGCTGCTCTATCACGTGGTTACCTGCTTTCTCGGCTATGCTGCTTTTGCCGTGGCCTGCGGCGTTTCCATCATGTATCTGATCAAGACGAGGTGCGAAGTAGGCAACGGCAAAGCCAAGGCCGGGGGCATCATGGCCCTTTTCCCTCCCACAAAGGTTCTGGACGAGCTCAATTACAAGGCCATCATGATAGGCTTTCCCCTGCTCACCCTGGGCATCATTACCGGAGCCGCCTGGGCCGACTATGCCTGGGGGTCGTACTGGAGCTGGGACCCGAAGGAAACCTGGTCCCTCATCGTCTGGTTCATCTATGCCGCTTTCCTCCATGCGCGCATTACCAGGGGGTGGGTTGGCAAGCGGGCAGCCGTCCTCTCAGTCATCGGCTTTGTAGCCACGATTTTCTGCTACCTCGGTGTCAATCTGCTGTTGTCCGGTCTGCACAGCTATGGTGCGGGGTAAGCCGGAAAAAGCGCAGCCGCATTCATGGCGATTTGCCAAAAAAACCGGGACTTCCCGGTTTTTTTTAGTTATCATCGACGCACCCCGAAAGTCATTTCACTATTAAAACTCTTGCAGGCCGATGGAAGCAAAAACCGTTTCAATAATCATCCCGGTAAAGCCGGGAGGCAAGGTGAAAGCACTGGATGCACTCCGCAACGTTGACTATCCCGCCGCTGCGGTGGAGATCATCGTTGCCGAAGGCAAATGCCCGAGCCGGCAGCGAAATATGGCTGCCGCTGCCGCAGGGGGGGACATCCTCTATTTTCTCGACGACGATTCGATAGTCATTCCCGAGTTCCTGCTAAAAGCAGTCAACCATTTCGGGAATACTTCAGTTGCCGCCGTTGGCGGACCGTCCCTTACTCCCGAGTCTGACACTCCTCTTCAGCAGGCTTTCGGCCTTGCACTCTCTTCCCGGTTCGGCAGCGGCGGCGTTTGCAATCGCTATAGAAAAAAGGGCGGTGTTCGCGAAACCGGGGACAACGAACTGATCCTGTGCAACCTCAGCATGCGCAGCGATGTCTTTCGCGCTTTCGGTGGCTTTGACGAGCGGCTTTATCCAAACGAAGAAAACGAACTGATGGACAGGATAAGAAATAAGGGTCTGGCGCTGGTTCACGACCCGGACCTGGCCGTTTACCGCAGCCAGCGCAAGACGTTTCCCGCCTTTGTCCGGCAGATTTTCGGTTATGGAAAGGGGAGGGGACGGCAGACGCTGATAGGCGGCGTCAACAGTT
>DATEVI010000168.1:0-3036 GCA_035281865.1 Geobacteraceae bacterium
CTGCCTCACTGCAGCGAAGCCATTGTAGCGGGTCAAGATCACTTTCACGTGACAACTTTGCAAAAAATAATGCCGGGAACCACGTTCTGATCTTGTTCATGGGATCAGAGCAACGTTCTCGGCACTGATTCGGCATTACTAATGTCGCAAAAAATGGGGAGTACTTATTCTCCCCATCCATTGCTTACATTGTCTTCAACAATACAAGACGGTTCGGGACGGTCCTACGGTTTGCCCCCCGTTTCACCCTTCCCCCCATCTTCGTGATTTTCCTCCCGCATTTCTTCCCTGAAACGGAAGTATTCTTCGGGGGTATTGATATTTCTGAACGAAAGGAATTCGGGATCGATTGCCGCAACCTCGTCCCTGCTGATCACAGTTGTCTTCAGCCGGTCGAAGCAATCGACGATCTTTCTATTGCCCTTGGACAGGGCATCTTCCATGGCAGGAAGGGATCCTTTGCCATAAACTGCGTGGAGCGGTTCGAGCCCCCCGTCACTCTCCGGTATCACGACATCCTGTCCGTTTATCCCGACCACCAGGCGTCTGATAAGGGCCTCGTTGAGATACGGCATGTCGCAGGCAACCGCGAAGATATAATGAGTTTCGCTGTTGCTGAGGCCCGCATGAATGCCGGCAAGAGACCCCATACCGGGAAAAATGTCGGATACCGTGCGGCAGGGCAGAAAACTGTACAATTCCGGAGTATTGGTTACCAGGATAACGTCGGAGAATATGGCAGCCAACTGACGGTAGATCCGTTCGATGAACAGCTCGCCACTGTACGGCAGAAGCGCCTTGTTGCTCCTCATCCTGGTGGATCCGCCCCCCGCCAGGATAACGGCGGTCACTCCGGCCGCCAATTTGCTTTCAGCGGCAAGGGAAAGCGATTCCGGATGTGAATAGACGTTAAATCCCGAGCTGCGGAGATAGCCGATCAGGGTTATGCCCGCCTCTTCCGCCAAATGCACCGCCAGGTCCGTTGGAGAGGTGCGTGAAGCAATCACCGAGATGCCGATCATTGCGGCCTTGGTAACCATTTCCGTAGATACCCTGCCGGATGTAAGGAGAACTTTGCCCGAAAGGTCAATTCCCTTGAGAAGAGCTTCGCCGGCAATACGGTCCAGGGTATTGTGCCTTCCTATATCCTCGCTGTGCAAAAGAATCGTTCTGCCCTCGCACACCGCCGCGGAGTGTATGCCTCCGGATTTGCGGTATTCGCCCGCAAGGCGCGCCAGCTGTTCCATCAGGGAATACAGGTCATCAGGGGCGACTTTCACCGCCGACCCAGTTACCCGTTTATTCGTGAAATCCATTTTCTGATGCAGGTTGAAGGTTATACCTGTCCCGCATCCAGAGGTAAGAGCCGGCTTGAGCTTTTCCGGCAGTTCTCCCTTGATGATGACGTTGGCAACTCCGAAATCATCGCAGACGCTGAGCATCTGGAAATCTTCAACACTCTGCACAAAGCCTTGCAGCCTTAGGAAACCGGCCACGAGATAGCGAAGATCGTGGGGAGAAGCGATAAGGGTCGCCAGCTCCCTGCCATTGACAATCAGGGAAAGGGGGAACTCCGTTACCGGTTCATGCTCGGCAGCGCGAATCTTGCCCTTTTCATACCTGAAAACAGGTTTGGTGGATTTTTTCGTCCTCTTTTTTGAATGATCCATGCTTCTCTCCCGGACCCTGGCCGTAGATATTGCAGTACCCGGTTTGATCGTCTAGCTATTCCTGTACTTTTTCATCCATTCCAACCGCCAGCCCATATAAACACCATATTTAATTCCATCTACTTCGTAAAGATTTTTTTTATCGACCTGACGTTCATCCGGACGTCGGGTTCATTCCCGACAGATGAAGTCTGCGGAATCCTGCGAGTCTGTGTCTCGTAAGAAAGCGGGGCCTCCAAATGAAGGCCCCGCTGAATTGAACAAAAACGAACTGCAGCCATGGTTTTCTTGCTAAAAGGATTATTCAGCCGCCTGCGCTGCCTTGTAATGAGAAACATGCTTAGGACGCTGGAACATCAAGGTTACTGCAAAACCGGCGATCAGCAGGCCGGCAGCAATATAGAGCGACTGCTGCTTGTCGAACTTGGCGAAGGCGAGGCCACCGCAAACGCCAGCTGCACCCCAGGCGGTCAGAACGAATCCATAGACTTTGCCGATGTAGGTGGGGCCGAAGGAGTCGGCCGCGAAGGCCGGCATGACCGCAAAGCCGCCGCCGAGGCAAGCAAGGAGGTAGCAGGCAATAACGGTGAAGACCAGGACGCTGGTTACTTGCGGCAGGTAGAAGTAGAGGGCAGCCTGGGTGGCGAACATGGTCAAAAAGACGTTCTTGCGGCCGATCTTGTCGGACATGGCTGCCCAGAAGAGACGTCCGAGACCGTTAAAAATGGACGCGGTTGCGAGTACGCCGCCGCCGAGGATCGCCAGTTGCGCCGGATCGGTAATGCCCTTGGCTGCGCTGATTACTTCCTGTGCCATGGGAGAAAGTTTGGAGAGAAGACCCATGCCTGCGCTTACATTAAGGAACAACATGCCCCAGATCATGTACCACTGGGGAGTCTTTTTGGCTTCTTCCCAGCTGAAGGAATCGGCAGCGGAAACGGTCTTGGCCGAAGGGGTGAAGCCGTCGGGCAGCCATCCTGCCGGAGGATTGCGCAGCACCAGGGCCGCCAGGGTGTTGCCTATCAGATAGACGACACCGAGAACGAAGAACGCATTGGCTACGCCCATGCTGTTGATCAGTCCCGGAACGATCTTGCAGATGAAGAAAGCGCCAAGGCCGAAGCCCATGACTGACAAGCCGGTGATGAGGCCGCGACGGTCGGGGAACCAGCGGATCAGCGTCGCGATGGGCACCACGTAGGCCAGGCCGTTACCGATACCGCCGATTACGCCATAGCCCAGATAGAGGAACAAAATGTTGCCCGAATTGAGGGCAAGGCCACCCATCAGGACGCCGACTCCGTACAGAATGACGCCTAGGGTACAGACGAATTTGGGCCCCTTCTTGTCCACCAGGATTCCGCCG